>NZ_JBJJLA010000022.1:0-208234 GCF_045449715.1 Marinobacter shunpengi
GAAGGAGCACCCGGCCTCCGGCTTTCTGGTTCTGTACTGGTCGCTTTTCTACATCAGGTTGTAGATGAACACGGCCAGTACTGCGATGGGTGTTACGTAACGCAGCAGGTTCCGCCACAGATTGAACATCCCGTTGGACATGGCCATATCCGCCTGCAGGGATTCCTTCGCCACGCACCAGCCCACGAACAGGGCCGTCAGCAGACCGGACAGAGGCAGCATGATATTGGCGGTGAAGAAGTCCAGCAGATCCAGGATCGCGGTCTGCTCGAAACGCTCGAACATGCCCAGCAGGTAAACATCGGACCAGACGTTCAGGGACAGGATGGAGGCAACGCCCAACAACCAGCAGGCGACGCCCGCCAGGATCGCCGCCGAGGTGCGGGTGATGGCCATTTTCTCCTCCACCCACTCGGTGACCGGCTCCAGCAGCGAAATACCGGAGGTCCAGGCGGCGAACAGCAGCAGTACGAAGAAGGCCGTGGCGAACACCACACCCAGGGGCATCTGTCCAAAGGCCAGCGGCAGGGTGACGAAGATCAGGCCGGGGCCCTGACCCGCTTCCAGACCGTTGGCGAAGACGAACGGGAAGATCGCCAGGCCGGCCAGCAGGGCCACCAGGGTATCCATGATGCCCACACCCACGGCTGCCCGGCCAATGGACACGTCCTTACCCAGGTAGGAACCATAGGCCATCATGATGGCCATACCCAGACTCATGGTGAAGAAGGCCTGCCCCAGTGCCTGCAGCGCGGCATCCCAGGTCAGCTTGCTGAAGTCCGGGGTAAACAGGAAGTCCAGTGCCTGACCGAAGTGCCCGGTGGTGGTGGCGTAGCCCACCACCAGCAGCAACAGCACGAACAGAGTCGGCATCAGGATCTTCGCCGCCCGCTCCAGGCCGCCTTTCAGGCCCCGGGAGACCACGAGGATCACAAGCGCCATAAACACCGTGTGCCAGAACAGCAGGATGCCGGGGCTCGCCAGCAGGGCACTGAAGATGCTGCCAACGGCGTCCGCATCCTGCCCCATAAAGTCGCCCATGCCGGAGTGCACCACGTAGGACGCAGACCAGCCGCCAATGACGGAATAAAAGGAGAGGATCATGAACGCCGCCAGCACACCAATAATGGCGGACACCCGCCAGGCGGGGTTGCTGAGATTGCGTTCGGCCACGATCCGCATGCTGGCAACCGGGTTGCGGCCGCCGTTACGGCCCACAAACACCTCCGCCATCATGATGGGAACGCCGATCACGGCGATACAGGCGAGATAGACGATCACGAAGGCGCCACCGCCATTTTCGCCCGTCATATAGGGGAACTTCCAGATATTGCCCAGGCCCACGGCGGAACCCGCCGCAGCCAGGATAAAGGCCATACGGGACGACCAGTTGCCCCGACCGACCATAGCTTTTTCAGACATAGTTAAACCCTGTACTGGTACAGTTGTCATTAGGAGTGGAATAGAGAATAGCTGGTCGCGGTGTTCCCTGCCGGAAACCAGCAATTGGCGGCGGATTGTGCCAGTGTCGGGCGGGTGATGCCACCTTGGTCGCACAGAAAGTGTGCAACGGCGGGTCAGGTACTGTACCGGCACAGCAGCCCGGGGCTGGCCTGCTGTGCCGGTAAACTCAGGAAACGATCGTCAGTTCAGGGACTTACTGCCGACTGACAAACCGCGCCACCAGATCATTGAGCCCCCGGGCCTGCTGACTGATTTCCTCGCTGGCCTGGCGGGCACCGTCGGCCTTTTCGGTACTGGTATCGGCCAGGCCGGAGATACGCACAACCTGCTGGTTGATTTCCTCCGACACCTGGCTCTGCTCCTCGAAAGCTGCCGACATGCTGACAAAGCTGTCAGAAATCTCCTGGATGGTGTGCACAATGTCCTTTAATGCGGCCTCCGTTTCCCGCACCTTGGTCAGGCCGTGCTGCCCGATCTCCTCGCCATCCCGCGTGGCCTGTACAGCCTTGTCCACCTGGGAACGAAAGCTGTCGATCACCTCATGGATCGAGACGGTGGACTGGCGTGTACGCTGCGCCAGGGAGCGGACCTCATCCGCCACCACCGCAAAACCACGCCCCTGTTCGCCGGCCCGGGCCGCCTCGATGGCGGCATTCAGGGCCAGCAGGTTGGTCTGGTCGGCAATTTCGGAAATCAGTCGCGCCGCTTCGCCGATCTTTTCGGTGGATTCCCCGAGACGGGTAACCGTCTCCCCGACCGTACTGCCCTGGGACACCAGGTGCTCAATGGACTGCAGCGCCTCGGCACTGAGGCGGCCCCCATTCCTCGCCAGCTCGCTGGCCTGGGAAGCCCCTTCGGTATTGCGGGTAACGCTGTCGGTCACCTCCTGGATGGAGGCGCTCATTTCGTTCATGGCGGATGCGGTCTGCTCCGTCTCCTGCCGCTGGTCCTCAATGGCCCGGGCGCCCTCGGCAATCATTTCCAGCCCTTCCCGGGCCGTCCGGGACAGCATTTCGGAGCTATCCTCGATCCGCGTCAGGGCCGTCCGGATGCGGGCTTCCTCGCTCAACAGCACCATACCCAGCTCCGCAAACAGCCCGGTTTCACTGGTATAGGTCTGGGCCACCAGCGGATCATGGAACGCATCCGGACGCAGATCAATCAGTGCCCGTAACCTGCGGGTGATGGACGAGGCCTGCAGCCCGCATCCCATCAGGAAGCCCGCAACCACCAGGGCAACCGCCGGCCAGAAGGCGTCCAGAGACACCGCCACCAGGCTGGCAACCAGCGGGATCAGCATCGGCCAGCCGGATCGCACCACCGACTGCAGACGGGTACCGGTTCCAAAGGCGCCCCGACCCGCGGACAGCCGGCGATAGAGATGCCCCGCCCGCTCGACCTGTTCCCGGGTCGGCTCCACCCGGACCGACTCGTAACCGGTGACCTTGCCGTTCTCGAGGATTGGCGTGACATAGGCACTGACCCAGTAGTGGTCGCCATTCCTGCTGCGGTTCTTGACCACTCCCATCCAGGGCTTGCCCGCGTTGATGGTGTCCCACATCAGCTTGAACACACTGGGGGGCATATCCGGATGGCGGATAATATTGTGGGCCTGTCCGATCAGTTCGTCGCGGCTGAAACCACTGATTTCGGCAAAATCCCGGTTGCAGTAGGTAATCACGCCCTTGAGCGTGGTGGTGGTGATCAGCCGGCTGCCCGGCTTCATTCTGACTTCTTTCTGGGTAACGGGCCCGTTATTGCGCATGGTTATTCTGGTTCCCGGATCATGGCATAAAGCGGATAACTGTCCGTCAGGCTCCGGGACAAACCCGGGCTTCAGGAGTATCGGCGCGTTAACTCCTGACTTTAGTAAACAGTAGGGTAATTAACAAAAAGAAACCCTACCAATATTGTGGGATAGTCATCCGGGATCGGGTTTCGTCCATCATGCCCGGTCACGCCGTACCCTGAAGTTGAGCACGGGGGTGGAAGCGGGCGTTCAGCCACAGGGAAAGGGCAATCACCGCACCGCCAATGGCAAGACGCAACAGATCCGCCTCCCGGTTCCAGATCAGCAGGTTGACCACCAGGCCGGCGGGCACCAGGGCATTGTTCATGACCGCCAGGGTACCGGCGTCCACCAGGCACGCTCCCCGGTTCCACAGGTAAAGTCCCAGGCCGGAGGCCGCCAGCCCCAACCAGGCCAGCACACCCCACTGCAGGCCCGTGGACGGCAGCCTGGTATGATCACCAAAGATCAGGAACGACGGCAGGGCAATGGTCAGAGCACCCAGGAAGAAGTAGCCGAAAGTCCGCCAGGCGGGCACCGGCAGCGGGTAGGCCCGCATCAGGTGTTTGTACCCCACCTGACCAGCGGCAAAGGTCAGGTTGGCCAGTTGCAGCAGCAGGAACCCGGTCAGGTAGTCCTGGCTGAGCCCGTCATAACGGATAATACCCGCGCCCAGGGTGGCCACCGCCGCCGCCAGCAAGGCCACCGGCGAGAACCGGCGATACAGCGCATCGTCCACCAGGGTGACATACAGCGGCGTGAATACCGTGAACAGCAGCACTTCCGGCACGGTCAGGTAGCTGAAGGAACGATAGAGGCAAAGGTAGGTAATGCCGAATTGCAGTGCGCCGGTGACCATGATCCCCAGCTTCAGGCGTCCGGGCACCCCGGCCCAGCGGGTCACCGGCAGGAACAGCAGCGCCGCCAGGAGTACCCGGCTGAGTACCGCAAAATCGCTGTCCACATGACCGGCCAGGAACTCGCCGATCAGACTGAAGGAAAATGCCCAGAGAACCGTTACCAGAATCAGCAGTGCCATTGATATCCACCCACCCTTTTTGCGGCCGGGCACTGTATCATAGCTGACTAATGAAATGACCTGACTGTCAGGACCCCGGAGCCCATGAACCCACAAAAGGTTGTCCAGGCCACCCGACGCTGGGTGCAGGATGTGGTGATTGACCTCAACCTGTGCCCCTTCGCCCGTCGTGAACTGGTCAATGACCGTATTCGCTTTTCGGTGAGCGAAGCGCAAACCGAAGACTCGCTGCTGGCTGACCTTCAACGGGAACTGCTGCAACTGACCGATGACGACAGCATTGAGACGACCTTGCTCGTGCATCCCGCCGTGCTTCAGGATTTCCCTGACTATAACGACTTCCTGGCGGTGGCGGACGGCCTGATCCAGGTGCTCGACCTGGAAGGTATTATCCAGATCGCCAGCTTTCACCCACAGTACCAGTTCGCCGATACGGACGCCGATGCCGCCGAGAACTACACCAACCGCTCACCCTATCCCATGCTGCACCTGCTGCGGGAAGCCAGCCTGGAGCGGGCCATCGACAGCTACCCGGGCACCGACACCATCCCCCAACGCAACATCCAGCACGTGACTGCCCTGGGCCGCCCCGCCATGGCGGCACTGCTGGCCGCCTGCCTGCCAGGCGATCACTGAGCTGGCGTCAGGTTTTATAGCGCGTTGAAATGGGATAATCTGGCGGACACGTGGAGAAGCCCCTGATCATGCGAATCGTTCTGACCGCTTGCCTGCTGTTGCTGAGCCTGGCCTCCCCGGCCCATGCCCTGACCATCGCCGCCGCCTCCAGCCTGCGCCTGGCCATGCCGGAGCTGACCCAGGCCTTTGAGCAACAGTATCCGGACGCCTCCGTCACGGTGGTGTTCGGCGCCTCCGGCAAGCTGGCCTCCCAGGTACTCAACGGCGCCCCTTACGACCTCTTCCTGTCCGCCGACACCGGTTATCCGGAGCGCCTGGCCGGCGAAGGTGTCACTGCCACCGATCCCGAGACCTATGCCGAGGGGCGGCTGGTGCTGTGGCACCATGACCCGCAGCGTGAAGCCCTGACACCCCCGGACCTGACTGGTGACGATATCCGGCGGATTGCCATCGCCCAGCCCCGCCACGCCCCCTACGGGCAGCGGGCGAAGGAAGCACTACAGGCACTGGCGTTGTGGGAACCGCTACAGCCCAAACTGGTGTATGGCGAGAACATCGGCCAGACCGCCGCCATGGTGGAATCCGGCGCCGCCGATGCGGGGCTGATCGCCTGGTCACTCACCTTCGCCCCCGACCTGGCCGGGCGGGAGTTCACCCTGATCGATGACAGACTCCACCAGCCGTTGGCCATGGCCATGGTCATCACCGGCCGGGGCGGTTCCAGCGAGGAAGCACGGCAGTTCCGGTCCTTCATGGTATCGGAGGCTGCCGCCGCCATCCTCGGCCGGTTCGGATTCGAAGCTCCCAAGGGGCATTGATTTCATGCCTGAGCTGAGCCCCCAGGACTGGCAGGCCATCCAGGTTACCCTCCGACTGTGTGGGCTGACCACGGTGATCCTGCTGGTGCTGGCCACCCCGCTGGCCTGGTGGCTGGCCCATCGACGTTCCACCTCCCGCACCGTCGTACAGGCGCTGGTGGCGCTGCCACTGGTGCTGCCGCCGACGGTACTGGGCTTCTACCTGCTGATCGTGCTGGGGCCCCGTGGGCCCGTCGGTCAGAGCCTGGAAGCCATGGGACTGACCCACCTGGCCTTTACCTTTGAAGGCATCCTGGTGGCGTCGGTGATCTACTCGCTGCCGTTTGCCGTGCAACCGCTGATGGAAGCCTTCCGCGCCCTGGGCACAAGACCGGTGGAGGTCGCTGCTTCCCTCGGCGCCGGCCCCCTGGACCGGTTCCTGACGGTGATCCTGCCCCTGTGCAAGGGCGGCTTTATCGTGGCCGCCACCCTGACCTTCGCCCACACCCTGGGGGAATTCGGCGTGATCCTGATGCTGGGCGGCAGCATCCCCGGCGAGACCCAGGTGCTGTCGGTACTCATCTATGACTACGCTGAGGCCATGGACTATGACGCGGCCCACCGGCTGTCCCTGGGACTGCTGGTGTTCGCTTTCGTGGTGCTGGTAACGGTATACAGCCTGAACCGACACCCCGGTGGGGTGAAACCATGACCCTGTCCATCAACGTGCGCCTGCACAAGGGCGACTTCGCCCTGGTGGTGGACGGTTCACTGCCCACAGAGGGCATTACCGCCCTCTACGGTCGCTCCGGTTGCGGCAAGACCACCCTGTTGCGGGTGATTGCCGGCCTCGAACGCCTGCGTCGTGGACAGGTCCGCTTCCGGGATCAGCAGTGGCAGTCCGGCCGACAGCAGGTGCCACTGAGCAAACGTCGGCTCGGCCTGGTATTCCAGGAGTCCAGCCTGCTGCCCCACCTGTCGGTGGAAGCCAACCTGCTGTATGGCTACCGGCGAACGCCGAAGGACCAACGACGCCTGCACCCGGAAACCATCCGCACACTGCTGGATCTGGACCACCTGCTGGAGCAGCCGGTGCACACCCTGTCCGGGGGCCAGCGCCAGCGTGTCGCCCTGGGCCGGGCGCTGCTCACCAGCCCCCAACTGATGTTGCTGGATGAACCCCTGTCCGCACTGGATGCCGACGCCAAACGGGAGATCCTGCCGTTCCTGGCGGACCTGCCGACCACTACCGGCGTCCCCATCCTGCTGGTTACCCATTCCGCCCGGGAGGTGGAACAGCTGGCTGATCACGTCGCCTTCATGGCCAACGGTCGCCTGGAACGCATCGAGCCCCTGCGGGAAACCCTGGCCCGACCGGATTCCCCCCTGTTCAGCGATGAGGGCCCCGCCTCGGTGCTTCGGGGCCGGCTGACCAGCCTGCCCGACGGCGAATGGCAGTTCGTGACCGAGGGTGGTGAAGGCCGCCCGTCCATTGCCTTCCAGGTCAGTGGTTATTCCAGCCATCAGACCAGCCTCCACCGGCTGCGCATTCTGGCCAGCGACGTCAGTCTGGCCACGGAGGAACCCGCCGGCATCAGCATCCGCAACCGGATGCCGGTGCGCATCGAGCGCATGGATGAGACCGATGAACACCGCTGCACCATTACCTGTCGGCTGTCGGACGGGCAGGTACTGCTATCGAGGGTTACACAGACATCAGCAAAGGAACTGGGACTGGAAAACGGGCAGACGGTCTATGCCCTGGTGAAGTCCGCGGTGTTGATGGAATAAGGGGCAGACGCCCGCCGGACGGGCGCCTGCCATTGCTGCTCAGGATCAGTTGAAATCGTCCAGCAGGATCAGCCCGAGGCTGTCCAGTGGCGCCGGAGCGCCCGGCTTGGCGTCCCGGGCAATCACGGTATAGACACCGCCGGCATCAAGGGCCACCCCGTCCGCCTGGATGGCCACGGTACCGGTGCCGGCGGGCGTGATCCTCACGTTGTAGGTGCCGTCCGGCACCGGAAGGTAATCCGTAACCGCCTTGAAAGGCACGTCCGCCAGGGTCGGGTCCGAGTTGCCGATACTGGTCTGGCTACCGGGCAACAGGTAGATGTCCACGTTTCCGGCGGCGGTGGCGGCATGAACAATCCGCAGGGACGCCTGGGTGGCAATACTGCGCACGCTGTCCTCCAGCACCAGCCCTTCAACGGGGAAGTTGGCATCGTTCAGCAGTCCCACCGCCAGCACGGAATAGCCCTGCCCATTGACCAGATTCACGTCCGCTTCGATGGCCACCACGCTATTGTCCGCGGAAGCCGCCACCTTGAGGTTGGTCATCCCGGCGGGCAGTTCGGCGTAGCCATCCAGGGTGTCAAACGGTGCCACATCGCCGAATTCCAGGTTGCTCAACGGCGTGGCCATATCATCCACCAGCACATCCACTGCCGGCGCATCAGCGGAACCGTGGACCACACGTACTCCCGCATCCTGGTCCGCATCGTAGATCTGGGCCACGTCTTCACCATTGACCACGATCAGGCTGACCGGGCTGGCCCCCGCCAGGGACGAATTGGCACCGGTGTTGGTCACCGCCCCCACGAACAGGTCGGCGCCGGCGGGCAGAGACACATCACCACTGTCGAACACGGCGGTGGTGCCCCCGGCGGCGGCCACCTGGATGCGATAATTGCCGGCCGGCACTTCCACAGCGTCAGCGACGTCCTTGAACGCAACATCCGACAGCAGCGGATCGGTGGTGGACAGGTCATTCCCCTCGCCGGCTGCCGTCACATAGACATCCACGCTCGGGGCGTTGGGGGCCAGGTGCCCGATTCGGACGCGAACCTGGTCAGACGATGAGAAGTCGGGGTCATCGTCAGTGAATACCAGCGGTTCGATGGAGGCCAGGCTGTTCACCGCCACCACGTTGTAGCGGACATTTTCTTCAAAAGAGAACGGCGCGGGACCGATCACGTCCGTTGTACCATCCGGCAGGATACCCTGGACGGTGATGTCGTAATCTCCGGGGGCCGGCGACAGCAATGCCGCGTCCTTGTAATCGGCGGCCTCCACTGCGGCACTGCCATCCACCAGGATATTGACCGGCGGCGCGTCCGGAGAGGCGTGGATGATCCGGACTTCAGAAACAGGGCCCGGATCGTCATCGCTGGAACTGTCGCTGTTACTGCATCCGGCAAGCACCAGGGCGCCGGTAGCCACAAGGGGTAGAGTCAGGAAACGGTGCATGGTATCTGCTCCTCAATTGCAGAGAACAATTTATAACCGGTTGACACTGGTTCGAACCTGCACAGGTTGATTCCCTGACCTGTGTGTCAAAGCGGTTTACGGGGAGCAGGACAAAACGGATTCAGGAGGTTTGACACTTTTTGACAATAATGGCGACACACGTTACCCGCTGCGCCGCCGGAAGCCACATCCTGTCACTCGCGTTCCGTCACTGGCGGACAGAGTCGTCAGGGGCAGGGGGCTGGATTCATTCCGGCGTATCGCCTGCGCCAAACCGCCTCAGGGTGGCTTCCGTCAGCCGACCGGCCAGCGGCGCGATGAACACCACCAGGGGGTAGGCGACAGCCCACGCCACCAGCCAGGCGGCCAGCCAGCGCTGGTAGAACGGGCCATCCACACCGGTATTGATCACCGTGATCACACCGGACATCAGGAACGACATCAGGCAGGACATATAGAAGGCAAAGATAAGCTGACGAGGACGTGGCATCCTGGACCTGGCCAAGGCAGTGACTCCTGGTAATGGGTGGAAAACCGGGAACATCCGGTGAAACCATCGGGTCGTAACAGAACGGATAAGACCCGTTGATGGCTGCACGGCTGACCGAACCATCGATGCAAGAAACGCCGTACAGGGTAACGACATTCTAAAAGGACTTGCACCCATGAAACATCGCCTGCCCGGACAAGTGACAAGGATCCTACTATTTTCCCTGCTCGCGCTCCAGCTTGGTGCCTGCAGTTCGACCCGCCTGTCCTACCAGTTTGCCGACCGCGGCGTCGTCTGGTGGGTGGAGGATTACGTGGACCTGACCGGCACCCAGGAAGACGCCCTGCTACAGGACCTGCGACAGATGCGGGAATGGCACTGCCAGACCCAGCTCCCCCGCTATTCCGACTGGCTGGCGGAACTGCGCCGGGAAACCGCCCGGGGGGAACTGCCCCCGGAACACATCCGCTACCACCGCCAGCAGTTGGCGGCGTTCCTGGAACCCCTGAGCGCCCGGGCAGTCCCCGTGGCCAGCCGGCTGCTGAAAAGCCTCACCGATGAACAGGTACGGGAACTGGTCGCCAGTATGGAAGAGCAGCAGGCCGAGTACCGACGGGAATACCTGGACGAGGACACCCCGCAGGAAGCCGTAGAGCGGGTGGTGGAGCGCACGGAACGGTGGCTCGGCGACCTCAATGACCGCCAGGTGGCCATCATCCGCCAATGGTTGGCCGACCGGGAAGGCGCCACCGAAGCCTGGCTGGACGGCCGGGGTAACTGGCAGGCTGCCTTTTCCAGTCTGCTGGAGCAACGCCGGCAGGCGGACTTTGAGGACCGGTTACGGGACATGATCATCCACTACCAGCGCTACCAGGGTGAAGCCTACCAGGCCCGGGCCGGGCGGAATGCCGATGACATCGTGCAGTTGACCCACAAACTGCTGGTGGCCGCCGATGACCGGCACTGGCGGCACCTGCAGGAGGAAACCAGCGACCTGAGACAGGATATGGTGGCCCTGGCCTGTCCGGCGGAGCCGGCTACCGCCGCCCGGTAGGGAATTCCGCTACCGCCGTTCCCGCATTCCGGGCACGAGGTGTATAGTAGGCCGCCCTCACGCGGTTTCAGGTAGCTTCCGAACCATGCTGGACGAAGAACACCAACCAGTTCCCGATACCCGGGCACCCCTGGTGCCACGGGTGCTCGCCGAATGGCGCACCCTGGCCCTGCTGGGCGGCCCCATCCTGGTGGCCCAGATCGCCCAGATGGCCAACGGCGTGATCGACACCGTCATGGCCGGCCATGCCAGCGCCGAAGACCTGGCCGCCGTGGGCATCGGCAGCGCCATCTGGATGCCGGTGTTCCTGTTCTTCATGGGCGTGCTGAGCGCCCTGCAGCCCATTATTTCCGGCTACAACGGCTCCAGAGCCCTCGACCGGATCATGCCGGCCACCTGGCAGGGTCTCTACATCGCGGCCGCCAGCGCCCTGCTGATGATCCTGCTGGTGGTCAACGTGCACCCCGTGTTCAGCCTGATGGGACTGGACTCGCAAACCGCCGGGGTGGCCGATGGCTACCTGGACGCCTTTGCCTGGGGCATACCCTTCATGCTGCTGATGGTGGCGCTGCGGGGCCTGACCGACGGCCTGGGCCATACCAGGGTGATCATGGCTTTTTCGGTGCTCGGCACCCTGATCAACCTGCCCCTGAACTGGATGCTGATCTACGGCAAGTTCGGGCTGCCGGAACTGGGCGGCGTGGGCTGTGGCTGGGCCACGGCCATCTCCAACGTAATCGCCGCCTTTGCCATGGTGTTCTACCTGAACCGCAGCCCGGTCTACCGGTCGTTCCACCTGATCGCGGACCGTGCCAGGCCGGACCCGGAAAACCTGCGCTATATCCTGCGTATCGGCCTGCCCATCGGGTTTACCATCTTTGTGGAAGCCAGCATGTTCTGCGTGATCGCCCTGTTCCTGGCCTCGCTGGGCCCGGTCGTGGTGGCCGGACACCAGATTGCCCTGAACGTCACCTCGCTGACCTTCATGGTCCCGCTGAGCATCGGCATGGCGCTGACCCTGCGGGTGGCCTTCCTGGTGGGGGCCGGCACGTCCGGCACGGCTCACCTGCTGTCCCGCAGTTCGTTGATCCTGGCAGCGGGCACGGCCCTCGTCTTTGCCTCGCTGCTGTACGGCTTCGCCGGAGCCATCGCCCGGCTGTACACCAGCGATCCGGAAGTGCAGGCCGCCACCATCCTGCTGGTAAAATTCGCCGCCGCGTTCCAGATCGCCGACGTCATCCAGGTCACCTGCATCAGCGCCCTGCGGGGCTACAAGGACACCCGCATCCCCATGTTCATCATGCTGTTCTCGTTCTGGGGCGTCGGCCTGCCCCTGGGCTATGTGCTCACCTTCACCGACCTGATCGTGGAGGCCATGGGAGCACCGGGCTTCTGGGCAGGCATTACCGCCGGGCTGGCGTCAGCGGCCTTGTTGCTGGGGTGGCGATTGTTTCTGTATACGCGCCCTCCAGTGACGTCCGCCACCAATCCGTCCTGACGTTGGCCCATTCCAGGAAACGAATGACTTCTCCGCCCTTAAGAAACCACCGGGCTCCATGCCTGTTATGCAGAATTTACATTTCGATAGCGTAAAACCGTGCATTTCGATCTACGCTGTCAGGTACTTTTAATCGGCCAGGAAACCGCCATGTGGGCTCGAATACTGCTTATCTCACTACTGCTTGGCAATGCCGCCTTCGCCGATTCCGCTGCGGAAGACACGCCGACGGAGCTTCGCTTTGCGGTGATCGCGGACGTGCCCAGCACACCCCTGGCACTTGAGTTGTTACGCACCGCCTATGGCCAGCTTGGTATCAACGTTGTTACCCGACTGGTGCCTTCCCGCCGGGCCCTGCTGATGGCGGATATCGGAGAGGTGGACGGTGACCTGTTCCGGATTGCCGATGTCGGCGACCAGTATCCCAACCTGGTCCGGGTTCCCTATCCGCTATTGGAGGGACGGCTCCATGCCGTCACCAATAACCCCGGCCTGGTCGGCTTGCAGAGCCTGGGCCAGTTAACGACCACCGACCTGCGGGTCGCGGTGCGGCGGGGTGTGATTGTTGCCGAGCAGACTGCGGAAGCCCTCGGCATGACGCCGGTACGCACCGACAGCTATGGTCAGATATTGGCCATGCTGGAATGGCAGCGGGTGGACCTGGCCCTGGTCTCCGGCATCGAAGGTTTCTCACCGCTGAACGACGACATCTGGGACAGCATCTATGTGTTCCCGGAAACGGTCACGGACTTCACCCTCTACCACTACCTCCATCGCCGCCATGCCGGACTGGCCGACCCCCTTGCCACAGTACTGGAACAGCTCGAGCAAACTGGTGAAAAGGCACGGATCCTGGAGCGACTCAGGGCCGGGGCGGAGTCTGGCGAGCCGGCATCGGATAACCCTGAATAAGGCCCCAGGCCCGACAACAACGGCCTACTGTCATTGCGCCCGACGTTGACAGGCGCTGGTGACGATCACAGGGGGCGGGACCTGCTCAGGTTTCCGGCCTCCGATACCGGCGGACGGCTCCGCCACAGCGGGTAGGGAATCCCCGACAGCCGGTTCATCACGAACGCATGGATCAGCAGGATCAGAACCCCCGCCATCAGCACCGGCAACTGGGCCGGGTCCGGCATCAGTCCCAGGGACACGATCAGGGCTGTGGCACCGGCGGGCGGGTGGGGCACCCGGAACAACACCATCAGGCAGCCGGTCAGCCCCAGTGACAGCGCCGCCGCCCCCACACGGGCGCCATGCACACCTTCCAGGAAGGCTGAGGGATGGTCCTGCAAACCAAACACATAAAGGCTCAACAGTCCCATCAACGCCCCCAGTAAATGGCCGCACAGGGTGTTACGGGGCGAGGCCGGTTCCGCCATGGGCACATGGAACAGGATAAACGCCGTGGCCCCCAGGGAGGGGAAGATAAAGGCCTCCTGGGTCATCAGGGCCACAAACGCCACCAGGGCAATGCTGAAACCGCCGTTGATCAGACTGAAGCCTGCCATGACCGTCCGGCGGCTATAGCGGTCGGCGAGTCGCTCAAGATGCAACGCCCGCAATACCCCGGACGTCAGTTGCCACCGTAATCGTTCGTTCCTGGCACCCACAGCGCCCTCCGCGCACCAAAATAGGGCGCAATGGTAAGGAGCGATTCGTGACCTGACAAACATCAAAAATCGATAACGGTTATCGAGCGCTGTCCAGCTCCCGATCGAAGGCCCCTTATCCGCATCCAACGGGTGACAAAAGCGCCGGTCCGGGTACACTTGGGGCAATGATAACAACAGGAGCCTCCATGACTGACAAACCGATGGAATTCCGCTTCCGGGTCCGCTATGCCGAATGCGATGCCCAGCAGGTGGTCTTCAACGCCCGTTACGCGGATTACGTGGACATCACCATTAACGAATACATCCGGGCACTGTTCGGTGACTACCGGGACATGTTGAAGCAGGGCATGGACATGCAGGTGGTCAGCATGACCCTCAACTGGTCCGCGCCCGCCCACTTCGATGACGTGCTGTGCGGCCGGGTGACAGTCAAGCATCTGGGCAATACCTCCTTCACCCTGGAAGTGCAGTTTGTCCGCTATCCCGACGACACCCCCATCGCCCGGGCGGAAGTGGTCTATGTGCTGGTGGATCCGGACACCCTCGGCAAGAAGCCCATCCCCGACGACCTGCGGGACAGGATGCAGACCGCCGGCCGTGGCACCGTGATCAGCCATGCCGGAGAATAAGCCCACGGCCTCCACCCAGAATCTGGTTCGGGTGTCTCCCGGCGTCCTGGTGGTGGGCAAACCCCTGCCATGGCCGGTGTTCGATGCCCATGGGGAAGTGCTGTTGGCCCAGGGTTACGTCATCCAGAGCGAGAGTCAGCTGGAGCAGCTCTACAACCGGGGCATGTTCTACCCCCATCAGGCGGAGAACCCCGACGAGGAAGTGGCGGAAGAGGTCGCCGAGGGGCAACGCAACCCGTTTGCTGACTACCGGGCCCTGCTCAAGACCCTGAACCGGACCTACGATGCCATCTCCACCCGGGACCCGGACGCCCGCCTGAAACTGCTGGGGCTGGCCCGGCTCATCGACCGCATCTGCCGGGAGGCGCCGGACGCCACCCTGTCCCTGGTCCACCTTTATTCCGTGGAACCCACGGCAACGGAACAGTCTCTGTTCCATGCCATCGTCTGCCACTTTGCCGGCCGGGAACTGCACCTGGACGACGGACGTATCGTGGTGCTGATGGCGGCGGCCCTGTCCGCCAACCTGGCGCTGATGCCCATCCTCGACAAGCTCAATGCCTCCAGCCACGGCCTCAACGACCAGCAGCGGTCCATTATCCACCGCCATCCACAGCTGGCCGCCAGGGCACTGCATGAGGCCGGCATTGAAAACCGCCTGTTGCTGAAGATAGTACTGCAGCACCATGAGCGCGCCGACGGCAGCGGTTATCCCGAGGGGCTGACCGGCGACGCCATACTGCCGGAAGCCCATATTATGGCCCTGGCGGAACACTACGTTGCGCTGATCAGCCGCCGTGGCTATCGTTCACGGTACAGTATCACCCAGGCCCGCAAAGCCCTGGCCGATGCGGCCCAGGACAGCCCCAGGCCTGCCCTGTTCCGAGCACTGCTGAACGCCCTGACCCCCTATCCGCCGGGTGCACTGGTGCGGCTGGCCAGCAATGAGATTGCCGTGGTCACCCATCGCCCGGCCCCCATGGGCGGGCACCGGGTCAAGGCCATCAGCGACCCCATGGGCAGTGCCTATGCCAGCGGCTTCGAGCGCGATACCGAGCTACTGGATTTCAACATCCGGGCAGTGGAAGTGGTCGACATGATGCCCCCCATGGATTTCCAGGCATTGTGGGACTACGAGCACCACTGATCCGCAACATACGACGTAGGAGTCCCCATGAAAGCGATTACGGTAAACGACCAGGTCCTGACATGGACCGACCATCCGGACCTGCCCGACCTCGGCCCGGACGAGGTAGCCATTGACGTTGCCTGGGCCGGCATGAACCGGGCTGACCTGATGCAGAGCAAAGGCGCCTACCCGCCGCCCCCCGGCGCGTCGGACATTCTGGGCCTGGAAGTCAGCGGCCGGGTTGCCGCCGTGGGCGACAATGTCTCCCACCTGGAGCCGGGCAACGAGGTCTGCGCCCTGCTCACCGGCGGCGGCTACGCCACCCGGGTCAACGTGCCGTCGGCCCAGGTACTGCCACTGCCCCCGGGCCTGACCCTGAAGCAGGCCGCCGCCCTGCCGGAGGTGCTGGCCACCGCCTGGATGAACCTGTACATGGTCGCCGGGGTGAAACCCGGGGAGCGGGTGCTGGTGCATGCCGCCGCCAGCGGCCTGGGTACCGCCACCATCCAGCTGGCCGTGGCCATGGGTAACGAGGTCTTCGCCACCGCCGGCAGTGATGACAAGCTGGCCTATTGCCGTGAGCTGGGAGCCACTGGCACCTGGAACCGCCATCACGGCTCCTTCGCCGACGCGGTGAAGGATTGGGGCGGCGCCGATATGGTGCTGGACCCGGTGGGCGGCGACTACATCGCCGAGAACCAGAAATGCCTGAACGTGGAAGGCCGCATCGTGCTGATCGGCCTGATGGGAGGCATGGATGCCAAACTGAACACCGGCGCCATGCTGATGAAACGCCAGCGGGTCATCGGCTCCACGCTGCGGGCCCAGCCGGTCAGCGTGAAAGGCGAGGTGATGGACGCCCTTTATGAGCAGGTCTGGCCCCGGCTGGCCAGTGGCGAGATCAAACCCGTGATTGACCGGACCTGGCCCATCGCGGAGGCCAACGATGCCCTGGCCTACCTCGCCAGCAACGAAAGCACTGGCAAGGTGCTGCTCGAAGTCAGCGACTGACCGGCCATTGCCCGAGCCACCAATAGGCCCTGCGGCTCAACGCAGCCCCCAGGGCCGGGTACAATGCTCCACATGGTCGTCGATAAAGCACGTCGTGAACCCGGCGAAGGGAATGTCAGTCTGTCTCGGCAAAACGGCCAACATCGATGCCCGCGCCGACACGGGCCAGTTCCGCCAGGATCGACGTGCGGGTCACGATACCCAGCAGGCGGCCATGTTCCTGTACCGGATAGACCTTGGGTTTACCACGTCCCAGGGCCTGGGCCAGATCCACCACCGACATTTCCGGGCTGATCATCACCGGCTCACGCATCATCACATCGTCCACCGAGGGCTCCCCCTCACTGTGATAGCTGCTGACCAGCAAGGCATGGATACAGTCCTGTTCGGACACGAAACCCACCACCTTGCGATGGTCATCCACCACCGGTAAACCGGTGACGTGGTTCTGCAGCAGGTGCTTCACCACCGCTGGCAGGGGCGTACCCAGCCGAACCGGTTCGATGTGGTTCCACATGATGTCCGACGCTTTCAGTGAGCGCATCATGAACGTCCTCCTGTTCCTTTTCCGTCCTGTTGTCCTGACGCCAATACCATCGACCGGTACCTCACGGCGCCTTTTTCTGTCGGGCGTTGTGAACGGGCCACGACCGATCGGTTGTCGCCGCTCAAACACTCCCTTATCCCTTTACCTTAGGCAAGAACAGACCAAAACGAAATGTCATTTTCTCACCCATTTATTCCGATCGGCCAACTTGCTGATTTGAAACATTTACATCCGTTAATCAGAGACTAAACTTCAGGAGGATTTCAAACTGTCATATAACCCCGCGACAGAACCGCGATACGCGGGGATCGGTTACGGAGCACACCATGGAAGCAATCAGCAACGCTGTGTCCTTTATCAACGGCCTTGTGTGGGGGCCGCCCATGCTGGTCCTTATCCTCGGGGTCGGGCTATTCCTCAGCCTGGGCCTGAAACTCATGCCCATCCTCCGCCTCGGCGAAGGTTTCCGGCTGATGTGGCAGGGCCGTACCGGCGGCGATGCGGTCGAGGAAGGGGAGATTCCCCCGTTCCAGGCGCTGATGACCGCCCTGTCCGCCACCATCGGTACCGGTAATATCGCCGGCGTCGCCACCGCCGTGTTCCTGGGTGGACCGGGGGCGCTGTTCTGGATGTGGCTCACAGCCCTGGTGGGCATGGCCACCAAATATTCCGAGGCGGTACTGGCGGTGAACTTCCGGGAAGTGGATGAACGTGGCGCCCACGTGGGCGGCCCGATGTACTACATCCGCAATGGCCTGGGCAAGAAATGGGCCTGGCTGGGGGTACTGTTTGCCATTTTCGCGGCCATTGCCGGCTTCGGCATCGGCAACACCGTGCAGGCCAACTCGGTGGCGGATGTCCTGCAGACCAACTTTGCCCTACCCCACTGGGCCACCGGCCTGATCCTGATGGTGCTGGTGGGTCTGGTACTGATCGGCGGCATCCGCCGTATTGGCCAGGTGGCCAGCGCACTGGTGCCATTGATGGCCATTTCCTACGTGGTCATCGGCCTGGCGGCGCTCGCCGTCAATGCCACTGAACTGCCGGGCGCCTTCGCCATGGTGTTCACCGATGCCTTTACCGGCACCGCCGCCGAGGGTGGCTTTGCCGGGGCAGCGGTGTGGGCCGCCATCCGCTTTGGCGTCGCCCGGGGCGTGTTCTCCAACGAGGCCGGCCTGGGCTCGGCCCCCATCGCCCACGCGGCGGCACAGACCCGCCAGCCCATCAACCAGGGCATGGTGGCCATGCTGGGCACCTTCATCGATACCATTATCGTGTGCACCATCACCGGCATGGTGATCATCACCTCCGGTGCCTGGAGCAGTGGCGAATCCGGCGCGGCCCTGACGTCCAACGCCTTTGCCCTCGGCATTCCCGGTGGCAACTACGTGGTGGCGGTTGCCCTCGCCATCTTCGCGTTCACCACCATCCTCGGCTGGTCCTTCTACGGCGAACGCAGTGTCGAGTTCCTGTTCGGCGTGAAAGCCATCGTGCCTTATCGGGTACTCTGGATCATTGCCATCCCCGTTGGTGCCACCCTGAACCTGGGCTTTGTCTGGCTGCTGGCCGATACCCTCAACGCCATGATGGCCCTTCCCAACCTGATCGCCCTGGTGCTGCTCAGCCCGGTGGTGTTCCGGCTGACCCGGGAACATTTCGAGAACCAGCGCCGGGTAGGCGGATGATCCGTTATCCGGGCGCATTAACTATGAACATTACCAAATGATATAAAACCGGCACGTCCATACCCTTGTTGAATGGACGTGCCGGTCCCATAACTCTTCAGTAAACCAGAGACTTCCGGAAACAATCCCTGAACCGGACAAGGACGGAAGCCTGAACATCGCCAACACGATGGACCATGCAGATACCTGCTGGTCGCAGTACCACCAATGGAGGAGAAGGTATGAGTTTACGTCTAGGTGACACCGCACCGGATTTTGAACAGGACAGCAGCGAAGGCACCATCCGCTTTCACGAGTGGCTGGGCGACGGTTGGGGCATCCTGTTTTCACACCCGGCGGACTTCACCCCGGTGTGCACCACGGAACTGGGCCTGACCGCGAAGCTGAAGGACGAGTTCGCCAAGCGCAACGTCAAGGCCATCGCCCTGAGCGTGGACCCGGCGGATTCCCACCGGGAATGGATCAAGGACATCAACGACACCCAGGGCTGCGAGGTCAACTTCCCGATCATCGCGGACCAGGACCGCAAGGTGTCCGAGCTGTACAACATGATCCATCCCAACGCCGATGACAGCATGACGGTTCGCTCCCTGTTCGTGATCGACCCGAACAAGAAGATCCGCCTGATCATCACCTACCCGGCCAGCACCGGACGCAACTTCAACGAAGTGCTGCGGGTGGTGGATTCCCTGCAACTGACCGACAGCCATAAGGTGGCCACCCCGGGCAACTGGGAGCGTGGCGAAGACGTGGTTATCGTGCCCTCCCTGCAGGACGAGGACGAGATCAGGGAGCGCTTCCCGAAAGGCTACAAGGCGGTCCGGTCCTACCTGCGCATGACCCCGGATCCCAAATCCAACTGGTCTGGCGAGTAAAGCCAACGGCTTACCCATTCGACTCGCCAGGGATGGCAGCGCCGTTACTGGCGCACAAAAAAGCCGGCCAGGTTTCCCTGGCCGGCTTTTTACTGTCTGCTCCGACCTGCTGGAGCCGTTGACGGGGACCGGCTTCAGAATGCCGGTACAACCGCGCCTTCGTAGTTCTCATTGATGAATTCGCGAACCGCTTCGGAATTCAGCGCATCCGCCAGCTTCTGCATGGCTTCCGAGTCCTTGTTATCCGGACGGGCCACCAGGATGTTCACGTAGGGAGAGTTGGCACCCTCAATCACCAGCGCATCCTCGGACGGGTTCAGACCGGCTTCCAGGGCGTAGTTGGTGTTGATCAGAGCCAGGTCCACCTGGTTCAGGATACGGGGCAGGGTGGCGGCTTCCAGCTCCTTGAAGTCCAGATCCTTCGGGTTCTCGGCAATGTCACGGGGTGTCGCGGTGATCTTGCTCTCATCCTTCAGGGTGATCAGACCGGCGTCCTGCAGCAGCAGGAGGGCACGACCACCATTGGTGGGATCGTTGGGAATGGCCACGGTGGCACCGTCCTCAAGCGCTTCCAGGGAATCCACCTTCTGGGAATAGGCACCAAACGGCTCAACATGGACACCGGTCACGGTCACCAGATCAGTGCCCTTGCCATCGTTGAACTCATCCAGGTACGGCTGGTGCTGGAAGAAATTGGCATCCATCCGTTTCTGGTCCACCTGGATGTTGGGCTGCACGTAGTCGGTGAACACCTTCACCTGCAGATCCACACCCTGCTCCTTCAGGCTGGGCTGGACAAACTCCAGGATCTCCGCGTGCGGCACGGCAGTCGCCGCCACGGACAGGGTTTCCTCGGCTTGGGCGCCGGAAAAGGCCGCGAAAGCGGTCAGGCCAATCAGGGTTTTCTTAAGGTTCATAGAACTCTCCCGAGTTTCAGATTGAGAAATTCAGTAATCGGAAAACAACTCCCAGGTTTGGGCGTCTCCGGGTGGGGAAGTTTTCTCCGGACCCTGGAGCGCCGGGGATGGCTCGACGCAAGCTCTACGACCGCCATGGATGGCGGAAGTGCCGATTATGCAGGAGCAAAAACCGGCCACGGACGTACTTGCGAGGCGTGTCCGGAGAAAGCTTACCGACCCGGAGACGCCTCCACCCAAGTCATTTCATTACTTGCGGCTGAAGTAAAGAACAAGCCGATCCCCCAGCATCTGCAACAACTGCACAAACACCACCAACAGAGCCACAGTAATCACCATGACATCCGTCTGAAACCGTTGATAACCGAAACGTATCGCCAGATCACCCAGACCGCCGCCGCCAACGACACCGGACATGGCCGCGTAGGACACCAGAGTAATCGCCGTCACCGTGATGCCCGCGATGATCCCCGGCAACGCCTCCGGCAGCAGGGCCCCCATGACGATCTGGCGGACATTGGCACCCATCGCCTGGGTCGCCTCGATAATGCCCCGGTCCACCTCTCGCAGGGACGTCTCCACCAGCCGGGCAAAGAAAGGCGCGCCCCCCGCCACCAGCGGCGGAATGGCCCCGGCAACACCCAGCGACGTACCAATGATCATCACCGTCACCGGAATCATCACAATCAGCAGGATAATGAACGGCACCGACCGCAACACATTCACCACAAACGACAGGATGGCATAGGCCACCGGCTGTTCCAGCAACTGGCGCTTGCCGGTCAGGAACAGCAACACCCCCACCGGCAGACCGATCAGCACACTGAACAGCAGCGACATACCCACCATCACCAGGGTGTCCCAGCTCGCCCAGCCGATCTCCATCCAGTCCACGTTACCCAGCAGTGATTCCATCATCGCACCACCTCCACATGGACATCCGCGGCATCGAACTCCGCCATCGCCTTCTCCAGGTCACCCCCCACCAGGGACAGGGTCAACTGGCCATAGGGTGTGTCCTTGATGTGATCGATACGGCCGGACAGGATGCTGAAGTCCACCCCCGAAGCCCGGGCCACATGGCCCAGTAGAGGCTGGTAGGTGCTCTCGCCCCGGAACGTCAGCCGCAGGATGCGACCGCTGGCCTGCTGGTAGTCCTGCTCCATTTCCTCCCGATCGATGTTTTCGCTCTCAAAGACAAAGTCCCGGGTGGTGGGGTGTTCGGGATGCAGGAACACGTCCGTCACCGGACCGCTCTCCACGATCCGACCGGCATCCATCACCGCCACCCGGTCGCAGATACGGCGCACCACATCCATCTCATGGGTGATCAGCACAATAGTCAGTCCCAGTTCCCGGTTGATGTCCGCCAGCAGGCGCAGCACCGACTGGGTGGTCTGCGGATCCAGGGCACTGGTGGCCTCGTCACACAGCAGGATAGTGGGGCGGCAGGCCAGTGCACGGGCAATGCCCACCCGCTGCTTCTGACCACCAGAGAGCTGCGACGGATACTTGCTGCCCTGGTCGGTGAGGCTGACCAGCTCCAGCAATTCCGCCACCCGTGAACGGATCTCCTCTTTCGAGTAGATGCCGGCAAGCTTCATGGGAAAGGCAATGTTGTCCGCCACCGTCCGTGACGAGAGTAGATTGAAGTGCTGGAAGATCATGCCCACCTTGCGTCGGAAGGCTCGCAGCTCGGCGGCATCGTAGTGGGTCACATTCTCACCATCCACCAGCACCCGGCCACCGCTGGGACGCTCCAGCAGGTTGATCAGCCGCACCAGGGTCGACTTGCCGGCACCGGAATGGCCGACAATACCGAACACCTCGCCGGTGTCGATGGTCAGGTCGGTGGCCTCCAACGCGGGGATCGCCCGGTCGCCCACCTGGTAGGATTTCTGAACCTGGTCAAGTTCAATCACAAGTCACAAACCTTACGTAAGGAAGCCTCTGAATCCGCTCCCAAGGCATTGGCCGACACCTTGTGGGCCCGGCACGAAAAGCCGCTGATTATAACGCAATCACCCGGCAAACCCGAATGTTGGATTTTGTATCCGTTCGTGTCCGGGTGCAGGGGTTCGGGCAGGAAGTGTAGTATGATTATTTAGTTTACACATGCACCTTTCCTCCGGAGGCAGCAACCATCGTGAGCGATCCCGCATCCCCAGCCACAAGGATGAACTCCACCCAGGAATGGGTCGCCTACCTCAGCCGCGTCGAACTGCCGGTGCTGGCCAACACGCTACGCCGGATCAATGAGCTGACCGACAGTGACAGCAGTACCGTCAACCAGTTGGCCGCAGTCATTATCAACGATGCCCAGCTCACCTCCCAGGTACTGCGGCTGTCCAACACCGTGTTCTACAACCAGACCCGGGTGCAGGTCAGCACCGTCAGCCGGGCCATTACCCTGATCGGGTTTGATTCGGTGAAATCCATGGCGATTTCATCCCTGATCGTGGATTCCCTGCTCAAGCGCTCCTCCCGCCCCCATCTGCTCAAGTGCCTGGCCCGCGCCATCCACGCCGCCGTCCAGGCCCGCAACCTGTTGCCCAAGGGCAACGACCAGGCCCTGGAGGAAGTCTTCATCGGCGCCCTGCTGATGAACATCGGCGAGCTGGCCTTCTGGTCCTGCGACACGGAACAGGCCGCAGAGCTGGAGCACAGCCTGCGGGCGGGCACACCCGACGTGGAGGCCCAGAAGGAGATCCTCCACAGCACCTTCCCCGAGATCAGCCGTGGCCTGGCGGAGACCTGGGCCCTGGGGCCCTTTATTCGCGATGTGGTGTCCTCCGGACGCCCGGGATCCGACGCCAGCCGGCTTGCCCGTCATGCGGTGGAAATGGCGCGACTGGCGGAAGACGGCTGGCGAACGGCGGAAATGGACCAGCTGATGGATACCCTGGGGCGGGAACTGGACGAATCGCCGGCGGCGGTCCGTGACCGTGCCCGGCTGAATGCGGGGGAAGCGGGAGAGGTGGCCGTGTCCCTGGGCATCCCCCAGGTACAGTCCCTGTTGCCCGACGGATCCGGCGAAATCGAAGCACCACCACCTCCGGACATGGATACGGACCTGCAACTTCGCATCCTGCGGGAACTGGCCCAGAGCCTGACCGAAAAGCCGGACCTGAACACCGTGTTCCAGTTAGTGATGGAGGGTATCCAGCGGGGGATCGGGCTGAAACGGGTGGCCCTTCTGATGCCGGACCGGGAAGGACGCAGCCTGATACTGCGGACCTGTACCGGCCCGCAGACCGAGGGCTGGCGCAACCATTTTGTGGTGCCACGTAACGGTAGCGGTGCCCTCGGCCACCTACTGCCCCGGGACGGCTGCACCATCTACCAGCCAGATGCAAAGGCGCTGGAACAGGACTTTGACCCCTGGCTGGGCCGGGTACCCGCCCTGATTGGTCCATTGGTCACCAACGGTCGTGCCCTGGGGATGTTCTACGCCGATTTCGGAGCCAACGGCAGCGAGCCCGGCGACGAACACCTGCAGGCGTTCAGCCACTTCCTGCAACACGCCCAGCTCTGCCTGACGCTGCTCTCCGGAAAGTGACCTTCCGGGGAGCAGCCTTCCGATTCAGTGCAACGCCCGCATCTGCCGCGGGTAGAGCGCGGCGCTCACCTCCGGCTCCTCCAGCAGGTCCGCCAGTTCCCGGTCCACGTCGGTCTCCTCCCCCTCTTCGGGCAGCGGCTCGAACAGGGTGTTGAGCCAGGAGGTCACCGAGGGCGCCTCCTCACGCTCATACTCGTTGGACAGGGCTCCAATGGTGCGAAAGCCCACGATCCGCTGGTGACGGGGATCGCGGATCTGCTCGAATCCACGCCAGTAGATCCGGTCGCGGGTGTGTAGCTGAACAAACAGGGTATCGATGGGTTCGGGGCCATCCTCCTGCTCCTTGCGCACTTCCGTCTCGGGATTGCGCTGACGGATTGTGGTCCAGGCCGGGTACAGCAATGCCACCGCGTCTGCTTCAACGTGTTCACGGGCAGCGCGCAGGATCAAGGCCCACCGGGCCTTGTCGGCATCGGTTTCAAGGGAGTTGATGGGAAGGTCGTAGCTCTGCTCGCTGGAAAGGACTATGGCCATAATCGGCGCATCCAGCTCGCCCATGGCTTCCGCCTGTGCTACAGACACCAGTTCTTCGATTGCCATCGGTTGGTTCATGGTACTCGCCTCCTCGATGCCATCAGAAAGGGGAACCGGTCCGGAAACCGGCCCCGGAGAACGGGGCAGTCGCAGCCGTCACCCGTTGGGGAGCCTCCGGACCAGCCCTGCAAAGCCTTCCGTGCCCGGAGTACTCATTCACAGCATAGCCTGTTCCGGCCTCAAAAATAAACGTGGAGTTTGCGGGAGCGGATCACAAGTCCGACCGTTACCTTTCCTTTTCAGGGGCGGTTTGCCATAGCTGCTCGTAACGGCCATACCACGGCGCCGCCTCCTCGAGCTGTGCCGCCAGTTGCAGCAGGCGGCCCTCTGCCCCGTGGGGCGCCCCGAACTGGACGCCCACCGGCATACCTTTCGGGTCCCACCCCAGGGGCAGGGACATGGCCGGCGTCCCGGTGAGATTTGCCAGTTGCGTGAACGGCGTTCGCGCCAGGCTCTCCATGGCGAGCTGGTCGATCATGCCGGTGCGATGGAGCAGCTTTCCGGCATGGGCCTTCACCAGCAGCTTCGACATGACCTTCATGGCCGGCGGCAGGTCCAACTCACCAATCCGGGCCGGCGGCTGGGCCGTGGTCGGGCACAGATAGAGATCGTACCGGCTGAAATAATCACCCAGGGCACGGGCAAAATCGTTCCACTGCTGACGCATGCGCACATATTCCGGCAGCGGGAAACTGCGACCGAGCATGGCCAGTACGCGGCTGTCCAGCTCGAAGTCGTCCTTCGAGGCCCCCTCTGTCAGCGCCATATCGATGAATGCCGGCACCTCACCAAAATAGATACCCAGATAACAACGGGCCAGGGCCTGACCATCGATATCAGGGCTGGCTTCTTCCACCTCGTGACCCAACGACTCCAGCAGGCGTGCGGATTCCTCCACCGCCGCCACGCAGTCCGGATGCACGTCATCCCCGTACGGGGAACGGGTAAACAGACCGATACGAAGCTTGCCCGGCGGCTCACTGGCCAACTCGCTCCATGGCCGTCCAGACGCCTCGATGCGGAACGGATCGCCAACGGCAGGGCCAGCCAGCACGTCCAGCGTGCCGGCACAGTCCCGGACGGTACGGGTCAGCACGTGGTTGTCCGCCGCCCCCAGCCAGCTTTCCCCGGTGTGGGGCCCCCAGGACACCCGCCCCCGGGACGGCTTCAACCCCACCAGACCGTTGTAGGCGGCGGGAATACGGATGGAACCGCCACCGTCATTGGCGCCGGCTACCGGCACGATACCCGCGGCCACGGCCGCCCCGGAACCACCACTGGAACCCCCGGGGGTGTGGTCACGGCTCCAGGGGTTCCTGCTTGGCCCCCACAGTTCCGATTCGGTAATGGCCTTGAGACCGAATTCCGGGGTGGCGGTGCGGCCAAGGAAGACCAGCCCCGCCTCCCGGGCCCGGATCACATAGTCCGAATCCTCCGCCATCACCCGGCGACGAAGACCCCGGCTGCCCATGGTACAGGGCTGCCCGGCCTGCTCCTGGCCCAGGTCCTTGAGTAACATCGGGACACCCCCGAACACCCCCTCGGCTTCAGGCTGCTGTCGGGCTTCCTCGTACTGGGGCAGACAGATGGCATTGAGGCCAGGATTCTGTTCCTCCGCACGGGAAACTGCCGCCTCTATCACCTCGGACCGCTTTAGTTCTCCCCGTCGCACCAGGTCCGCCAGGCCGGTGGCATCGTACTGCAGGTATTCGGAAGGTGTCATGGAGTTAATCCGTTGTTATTGGGATTTGAAAAACCGTTAGGGTATACCTTGCGCACTACGTCAATGAGTTTATCAGTAGTTATGCGATACGCCGATAAACCAAGCACACCGCTGGATAACGTAAGGCCCATTTATGCATCACCCTTACCGACAGAGCCGCTTTTCCATGGTTGTGGGGCTGATGATCCTGTATGTCCTGCCCATAACATCCTATGGCACCACCGCCCCGGTGGAAGACTGGCAGGCCATCATCCGCGATACGCCTTACTGGGACAGCCAGGGAGTCTACAGCAATATCCTCGACATCCGCCGCTGGGTACTGGAGGAGTCCGGCTACTGCACCAACCAGGAGCGGCACCTGCTGTTTGATCACCGGGGGCGGTTCATTGGCTATACCAGCGATGGTGCAACCCGTGCGGAAACCCAGAAACGCCTGAATGAGCAACGGGAGAAGCTGGCGCGGCAAGGTCGCGCCACCGGCTGGACCCCCGGTGATGCCACCACCACCGGTTACCCCTTCGCCCTGGCCTGCGACCAGCCCCATGCCCGCCTGGACGAGGCCCGCAACCGCTACCTGGGAAAAGACACCGATGCCAGGCTCTGGGGGCGGTGGGATAACCTGGATTTCGCCACGCAGGAGAACCCCGGCGCCCTCCACGACGCCCTGGTTTATGTCCATGGCACCCGCAGCCGCCAGCAGCAACAGTCACTGCCGCCCGAACTGCCCCGCTACCTGGCCGGTATGATGATGATTGAAAGTGGTGGGCGTACCCGGGCCCATTCCGCCGCCGACGCCAAGGGCATCATGCAACTGACACCCCAGGTATTGTCGGACTGTGGCGTGGCCCCCCGTAACCACTGGCACCGCCTGGCCCAACTGGACTGCGCCATGAAGCTGATGAGCCAGAACGCCCGCATCCTGGAGCCGGCCATCAACACGGCCTTTGCGGAGCTGCCCCAGGCAAAGCGCCAGCGACTGTTCACCCTGCTGCTGATCCAGGCCTACCACGGCGGTGCCACTCGCGTCCTCCGGCTGCTGGAGGATGACGACCTGAACGGCCCCGCCCGGTACTTCGCCGGGCACCACGAACGCTTCACCGCCGGTGATATCGCCTTCGGCATGATCTTCCATAACCTGGGTCGGGATCGACTGGGTCTGGCATCCCTGTATTATGTGGCGGATGTGGAACTGGCGACCCAGGCCATCTGCGAGGAACCGGACCTGGCCCAAACCCCGTTCTGCCAATCGCCCTGACCCTGTCCGGAGGATGTCTTGCCGCCATTCCTGCCTCCGGGGCTGAGCCCCGATATTGCCATATTGCTGATGGCCTGCTCCGCGTTCACCTCCATGGTGACGGCGGCCCTGGGCGCCGGAGGCGGTGTCATGCTGCTGGCGCTGATGGCCATGTGGATACCGCCGGCGGCGGTCATTCCGGTGCACGGTATGATCCAGCTGGGTTCCAACGCCGGGCGCATGACCCTGGCCTGGCGCCATATTGACTGGCGGGTGATCGCCGCTTTCGCGCCGGGCGTGGTCCTGGGCGCCGTGGCGGGCAGTCTGGTGCTGGTACAACTGCCTCCCTGGGCCTGGCAGGTGACCATCGCCCTGTTTGTGCTCTATCTTTGCTGGGGTCCGAAACTACCTGCCCTGGCACTGGGCCGGGGCGGGATCCTGGCGGCCTCGGCGCTGACCAGTTTCATCTCCCTTTTTGTGGGGGCCACCGGCCCGCTGGTAGCGGCGTTCATCAAGCAGATTCACACGGAACGCTTCACCACCGTGGCCACGTTTGCCACCGCCATGACCCTGCAGCACCTGCCCAAGGCCGTGGTGTTCGGGTTCGCGGGCTTTGTGTTCCGGGACTGGATCGGATTCCTCGCCGCAATGATCGCCTGCGGCTTTGCCGGCACCTGGCTGGGACTGCGGCTGCTGAACCGGCTGGGCAACCGGGCCTTCGGCCAGTTCTTCAATATCCTGCTGACACTGCTGGCAATGCGCCTGCTGTGGCTGGCCTGGCTACAGTGGGCAGGATGAAACCGTCAACCGATCAGTCATCCTTCGGTGCGGACACCGTCACCACCTGGTTACGCCCCTGGGCCTTGGCGGCATAGGCGCCCTCGTCGGCCCTCGCCATCAACTCCTTGGGACCATTGTCGCCGGCGGTCAGTTCGGTGAGACCAATACTGGCGGTGACTCCGAAGCTCTTACCGTCCTGATAAAGCCGCAGTGCTTCGATGTCCCTCCGCACCTGTTCCGCCAACGCCCTGGCCCGGTCCAGACCACAGGCCGGCAGCAGAATGGCAAATTCATCACCGCCAAGACGCGCGACCACATCCGACTGGCGAACCGACTGGCGAAGGATATCCGCAAGCCTGCGTAGCAACTCATCACCGAGCAGATGCCCGCCCTGATCGTTCACTGGCTTGAAATGGTCCAGGTCGATCATCATCACCACAGAGTGTGTCTGCAGGCTGGGGGCCTGCCCCAGCCATTTCACCAGTTCCGCTGCAAAAGCCCTGCGGTTGAGCAGGGAGGTCAGGCCGTCATGGGTGGCCTGCCAGGAGAGCTGCTTTTCCTGACGGCGGCGTTCGCTGTCATCCCTGATGACAAACACCAGTCGCTCATCCGGCTCTCCACGGCTGACATGGAGCGTAGTGACCTCCACATCGAACGCCTGTTGCTGTTTATTTCTCAGCACACCGTCCATGCCCTGGATCTCGTCACTGGCCAGGAAGTGGGCGGCGCTCCACTCCTCCTGCTCGGTCTCGAAGGACACCAGTTGGAAAAGCGATTGTCCCTCAAGACGTCCGGAAGTACCGATAAAGGTTTCCGTTGCCGGGTTTGCGTAGCGGATATTGCCGAGGGTGTCGGTCATGATGATGCCTTCGTACAGGGCACCCAGGATGCTCTCGGCCCGCTGTCGCTCCGCCCGCAGACGGGCTTCCACTTCGGTACGGTCGGAGAATACCCGGTTGAAGGCTTCTGCCAGATCACGAATTTCCCGGTAACCACCAGCGTCAACCGGACTGTCTCGCAACCCCAGGTGGCGGTCGCGGATCTGGTCCGCCACTTCCCCCAGGGGGTTGAGATAACGCCGGAACAGCCAGACAGCCAGGGGTAGCAGGATCAGTACCGCCACGGCGGCCGTCAGTGCCAGGGCTTCCCGCAGTCGGTTGGCCGGTGCATAGGCGTCGTCCAGCGGCCATGTGACCGCCACGAACCAGGGCGCCATGTTGAGCTGCTGCACCGCCACCATCACTTCCTTACCGTGCCGGTTCCGGGTATGGACCACCCCCTCGAAACCGTCCATGGCACCCATGGTAGCCTGGTTTACCATGGAAACCGACTGGATGCCCTTGACCTTATCCTCCTGCGCGAGCAGCAACCCGGAACGGCTGGCCACGATGATATAGCCATCGTTGCCGATGGCAGTCCTGCTGACCTCACTGAGAAAGTTGCTGGATGTCAGGTCGATAAACCCCGCAAACAGGCCGACAAAACTCCTGTTGTGATCGAATACCGGGGCGGTCATCACCACGCTGGGGTGCCCGGTGGCGTGGGAGGTGAAGGGCTCGGAGATCTGCGGCGCCAACTGGGCCACGGTATCCCGGAAATAGGCGCGATCGGACAGGTTCATGCCCACCAGGTCGACCATGTTCGGGTATTCCTCCAGCAGGACACCTTCCTCATCCACCAGGAATATGTTCCGGAACAGGTGGCGCAGGGGTTGCTGGCGCTCCATCAGCAATGAGGAAAAATTGCGGAACGAGGCACTGTCCATGCTCATGGTATCCGCCGCCTCGGTAAGCACATTGAAGCGCACGATCAGTTTGCGATCCAACTCATAGGCCACCATCCTGGCGACCGTTTCCACCTGATTGCGGGCCTGCCTTTCGAGCTCTTCCCGGCTGATCACCATATTGAACAGCGTGACCAACACCACCGTCAGTACGATGGCGCCAACGAACAGGACAACGCCACGGTTGGCCAGTCGATCAAACCATGCCCGCATTGAAACGTTCCCCAGTTGGTATCGGCGGCGTCATAAACATCGTCGGTAGAACATAACCCCTGTGAAATCCTGACGTGGTATCAACAGTCTATCAGAGCAACGCAGGTCTGCCTGCCGGGTAAAGCGGGTTTCACTGGATGCCACCAATAAAAATTGTTATCGTTTGCGTTCAATCTTCTTCCCATCAGGATAGTGACCATGCCTGAACATCCAGACCTGACTGCCCTGGGGTCCCCGCTGGAAAACCTGGTCGCCATGGGCGGCCCGGTCATGTACGTGCTGATCGCACTGGCGGTTCTGGGGCTGCTGACGTTCTTTTACCTGACCCTCACCGGTGCCCTGTTCGCGCCACGCTCCGGAGGCCGGGTCCGTCGGGACGTGGCACAGTGGAAGCAGGCCGGGGGCGGCCAACCACCCCGCCCGTCCGGCTCATTCCTGGCCCGCTGCAATCCCATGGTCTCGCTGACACAACGGGCCATGGCGGGTGTCAGCAATGGCGAACCCACTGACGCACTGAGGGAAAACCTCGCCCAGGGCGCCCAGAAAGCACTGCAACCGTTTGAAGCCCCCCTCAAGATCATTGAAGTGATTGCCGCCCTGGCCCCGCTGCTGGGCCTGCTGGGCACGGTCATGGGCATGATGGAGGCGTTCAGCGCCATGGCAACCACCGAGGGCCGCGCCAGTGCCAGCCAGCTCAGTGGCGGTATCTACGAAGCCCTGACCACCACCGCCGCCGGCCTGGTCATTGCCATTCCCTTTGCTGCTATCGCCGCCTGGGCGGAGTTCCGCCTGCGCCGGCTCAACAGTCATATGAATGAGCGCCTGCTGGATATCCTCAATGCAGCCACCGTGGCCGTGCCGGACCAGGCTGACAAGGAACCTTCACGGCAGACTGGCAGGTCCCCGGAGGAAACCCGGGAGTCCTACCAGCCGACCCGGGTTGCCCATGCCGCTGGTTAAACCCAGGCCCGCACGCCCCATGCCCATACGGATGACGCCGCTGATCGACGTGGTGTTCATCCTGCTGGTGTTCTTCATGGTGACCAGCTACCTGTTGCCCACCGGCTATCTGGAGCTGGAGAACGACACCTCGACCAGCCGGGGCGCCGACGGTGAGCCATTACCGCAACTGCAACTGCTGGCCGGTGGTGAAATCCGCTGGCAGGACCAGGACTGGCAGGTGGACGAACTCAGCCGGCAACTGGTCAGCACCGGCCAGCGGGATGTCAGGCTGGCCACCGACGGTGATGTTCCCCTGGAGCGCTTTACCCTCACCCTGAGCACACTGGACAACGCCGGCATCAACGCCCAGTGGAAACGCTCAACGCCCGAAAGCAAGACAACGCCGCAACCATGACGCCATTGACCCCGGAACCCTTCGAGGACAGCAAGTCGCTGCTGGAAAGGGTGGAAGACAGCCTGCTGCCGTTGATCAACCTGGTTTTCCTGCTGCTGATGTTCTTTATCGTGGCGGGACAACTGACGGATACCTCCCTGCCGGAACTGCCGGAAATGGCCTCATCGGAAGCCGGCGAAGAGCCTGAAGCGGACCTGGTGGTCAACGATAAAGGCCAGTTCCTGGTGGCCAACGAACCGGTCACCCTGGATCAACTCGCCGGCGTGTTACCGGTACCGGACGAAACCGAAGACCCCCTGCGTATCGGCGCCTCCGGCGAAACAGCCATGGATGAACTGGAGAAACTCTTCCGCGCCCTGGAGGAGCAGGGCCATGAGGAAGTGATCCTGCTGACGGAGCCGGCGGAATGAACCATACCGCCCGCGCCCTGATCCTGGCCACGGCACTGGTGCTCACCGCCATCACCCTGTGGCTGGCCATGCCGTCGGTGCCCACCCTGGAACTGAAAACCCGGGGCAATGCCGATGTCACCACACCGGCCCTGAAAGTGTCGCTTGCCGGGGGCACCCCGGCACCCGAGCCGGTGGAGGAGCCCCCTCAGCCCGCTCCGGTTCCCGAGCCCGTGCCGGACCCCCAACCGGAGCCGGAACCCGAACCTGAGCCCGAACCCGAACCTGAGCCCGAACCCGAACCTGAGCCCGAACCGGAACCGGAGCCCGAACCTGAGCCGGAACCGAAGCCTCAACCTGAACCAAAGCCGGAGCCTCCCCCCGAACCCCAACCGCAACCGGAGGAGCCCAGGGAAACGGAGGTTTCCGATAGCACCGTCACCGCTACGGTCGAAGCGGAAGCCGCGGTTAACACACCAGCCCCTGACGCCGGAGCCGATCTGGCAACCCAGCAGGAGCAGGTGGAACTGGTGGCTGGCGACGACGAGTCCGTGGATCAGTACCTGAGCGACCTGAGCCGGCATCTGTCCCGGTACCGGGAGTATCCCCGTCGGGCCCGACGTCTGGGCCAGGAGGGCACCCCGGTGGTGGAGTTCGAGTTTGACCGCAACGGCAAGCTGCTGGAAGCCCGCCTGCGGGACTCATCGTCTCACCGGCTGCTGGATCAGGCCGCCATCCAGCTACTGCGGGACGCCAGCCCGTTACCGGAAGTGCCCGATTCCATGGTCGGCAAGAGCTTTACCTACACCCTCCCGGTAGGGTACAAGTTGCGTTAATCCGTAACGCGATTTCATCCCCCATGACGCTTGATCCCATAACCGGCCGGGCCATTGCCCGGCTGATGTGCACCACCACCCGCGACATCCTCTGGTCCAGCTACCGTGACCGGTTGCGCCAGACCCGCCCGCGCAGCCACCTGGAGTGCCGCACCGGCAGCGGTCGCGCCACCTATCACCGCTACGATCACCGCAACCAGCACCACCTGATTACCTATGGTGTAGGCATGGTCATGGCCAAGCAGGCGCCGGAAACCGCCGCCAGCTGGCTCTCCACCCGCGAGATCCGCAGCCGGGGCTATTTCGGTGGTGAAGTATCGGTGCTGAACCTGCTGGCCCATACCTGTACCCACGAGTTTGCCCACCTGTTACAGCAGCACGCCGGCAAGCGGTACCACGGCTCGGTCCACAACCAGGATTTCTATCGTTTACTGGATCAGCTCAACGAGGATGGCCTGGCAACCCGGACCCGCGAACGCCTGGCCGACCTGGCCCAACGCCAGGGCCTGGCCCTGGATGACGGCCCCATGGTCATGCCCTGCCAGCAAACCCAGGCATCGCAGTGGCAGCCGGGAGACCCGGTGCGCTTCGGGGAGGGTCGTTCAGCCCGGGAGGGGCGGATCCTTCGGGTCAACCGCAAGACCTGCACGGTGGAAGGCACCGGCGCCTCCAGGGGCCTGAGGTTCCGGGTGCCCTTTGTCATGCTGGAGACGATGGAGTAAAGCGTCAGGACGCCGCCCCGGCGGGTTCCGGCGCACCGGCGGCCAGGCACGCCTTGAGTTCCGGTATACAGGAGCCACAGTTGGTGCCGCACTTCAGTTGCCGGCCTAGGGCTTCCACGTCGGCGGCCCCGTCCCGGATCGCCGCCTCGATCTGTCGCTCACCCACCCCGAAACAGCTACATACCAGCGGCCCGACATCGGCCACCTCCACATCCCGGGCGGACAGCAGCCCCCGCCGTTCCTGGCGGCTCAGGGTGCGGCTATCGAACAGCGACGACAGCCAGCCCACATCCGGCAGGTCGTTGGCGTCACGGGCCACCACAAGCACGCCCTGGAGACGTCCGTCCACCAGCCTGGCCGCCCGATAGACGCCGGAGGCGCTGTCCTCCAGTACCAGGTCGGGCACGCCACCAAGCCATCGGGTTACCTGACGTTGCCAGGCCACGGGTTCACAGCCGGCCACCCACCAGGCGTCGCAATGTTCCATGGGCACCCGGGTCCAGTAGTCCGCCTGCCAGCCGCCGGGAGCATTACGGGGCCGAAGCAGGCGACCGTGCCAGGTGGCCTGTACCGGCCTGACCGACACCACGCCATACTTGGATTCCGGCTGCCCGGAGACCGGATCGGTGACCGGGGCAATCAGCGAGCTGGCCAGGGCGCTTTGGCTAAACTGGTTGTTCCAGTGGATAGGCACGAACACTTCACCGGGGCGCTGGCCCGGTTCGGCCCGCACCCGCCCCAGGAAGTCGCCACTACCATCACGGCTGGCCAGGCGTGCCAGTCCGCCCGCACTCAGTCCCAGGCGATCCAGGTCATCCGGATGCAGGTCGATAAAGGGCTCGGAACGGTGCTGCACCAGGCGCGGGGAGCGGGCCGTGCGGGTCATGGTGTGCCATTGGTCGCGGATGCGACCGGTATTGATGATCATTTCCCGGACCCGCTCCGGCCTGGCGTCCGGCAGTCTCGGCTGCACCGGCACGAAACGGGCGCGGCCATCAGTGGTGCTGAAACGACCGTCGGTGAACAGCCGGGGGCGCCCGGTCGGATTGGCCTCGGTGACCGGCCATTGGATGGGGGCCAGTTCCTCATACCCCTCATCGGTGAGGTCGGCCAGGGCCGACAGGTTGAACTGGCGCTCGCCCTGATTGTCCAGCGCCGATAACCGGGCATGCTCCCGAAACACGTCCGCCGCGTTGGTCCAGCGGAAGGCATCCCGGTAACCCAGGCGCTGCCCCACCTCCGCCAGTATGCGCCAGTCGGGGCGGGCCTCGCCGGCAGCGGGCAGGAACCGGCGCTGGCGCGACACACGCCGTTCCGAATTGGTGACGGTGCCATCCTTCTCGCCCCAACCTTCCGCCGGCAACAGCACATCCGCCAGCTCGGTGGTATCAGTCCGGGCAATACAGTCTGAGACGATCACCACCGGGCAGTGTTTCATGGCCTCGCGGATCCGGGGGGAATCCGGCAGGCTCACCGCCGGGTTGGTACCCATCACCCAGAGTACCTTGATCTCACCACGGTGCACCGCGTCAAACAGCTCCACGGCCTTGTGTCCCGGAGCCTCGGGAATCCGGTCGGAACCCCAGAACCGACCGATCCGCTCCCGGGCACCGGGGGTATCGTATTCCATATGCGCTGCCAGGGTATTGGCCAGCCCGCCTACCTCACGTCCGCCCATGGCATTGGGCTGGCCGGTCAGGGAGAAGGGGCTGGCACCGGAGCGACCGATGCGCCCGGTGGCCAGGTGGCAGTTGATGATCCCGTTGCCCTTGTCGGTACCCGCCGAGCTCTGGTTAACGCCCTGGGAGAAGGCAGTCACGGTACGCTCGGTATCGGCAAACCAGCGGTAGAAGGTCACCACGTCCTGTTCCGGCAGGTCACAGATCTCCGCCACCTGCTGGGGCGCGAAGGCGCTGGCCCGCGCCGCCGCCAGGGCCTCGTCAAAACCATTGCAGTGCTGTCCGATGTAATGGCTGTCCAGTCCCCCGGTATCCGCCAGCCACACCAGCAGGCCGTTGAAAAGCACGGTATCAGTACCCGGTTTCAGGGCCAGGTGCAGGTCTGCCAGCTCGGCGGTGGCGGTGCGCCTGGGGTCGATGACCACCACCCGCCGCCCCGGACGGTCCGCAGCCTTCATGCGCTGGTAGAGCACCGGATGGTTCCAGGCGGCGTTGCTGCCGGTAAGTACCAGCAGGTCCGCCAGTTCCAAGTCCTCGTAGCAGCCCGGCACCACATCCTCACCAAAGGCCCGCTTGTGAGCGGCTACCGCCGAGGACATGCACAGTCGGGAATTGGTGTCCACGTGGGGGGTACCGATAAAGCCCTTGGCCAGCTTGTTGGCGGCGTAGTAGTCCTCGGTCAGCAACTGGCCGGACAGGTAGAAGGCCACCGATTCCGGACCGTGGTTTTCTACCGCCGCGCGAATGGCGCCGGCAACCTCGTCCAGCGCCCGGTCCCAGGTGACCCGACTGCCCAGGACCCGGGGGTAGAGGGTCTGTCCCTGGCTGCCGGTGGTTTCGTGCAGGCTGGAGCCCTTGACGCAAAGCCGGCCGTAGTTCGCCGGGTGCGAGGTATCACCCGCCACCGGGGGTCCGCCTGCCGCCTGGTCGTCGGAATGGGGTGTGGCCAGCACGCCGCAACCCACACCACAGTATGGGCAGGTGGTCCGACGCGGTTGTTGGAGGTTCTGGTTGCTCACGGTCGCTCCGCAAATTCCCTGTGTCCAGTGGCCGGACAAAAAAAGCCCGACGGCCCTGTACCCTCAGGGAGTCTGGTCTGACTCCGGGAACAGCTCCGTCGGGCTTCGTTGCCCGCTCTCATCCCGCCCGAGCTTGGTATCACTGGCGGAACATCAAATTGCTTGCCCTCAATATCAAGCAAGAATGGTTCCACAGCCCGCTTTGAGCACTCTTCCGGAAGGCCCATATCGGTAAATGCCCGTGGCATCAGGTCATTACGGAAGTCGATCCACCCTATAAGGAAGGGCGTAAGGCCCGACCCCGGCCCGATCCTCGCCACTTGCCGCACATGACTGGTGCGTAGCGCTCGAAAATGCACCGCCGATCCCCGCGATGATCCCGCCAGAAAACTGCCGGAAATTTGCACGGCTCTGTTTTACAAGGGAATTCAGAACTGGCACAGGTTCTGCAATGTCCTGGGCAAGAGCAGGCCCAATGGCGTGGCCTGTTCCGGGAGTCCCCGCGCATGTCCCGGGGATCCCACTGACATTCTGACTGATCTGCAGACATTGGCGTCTGTCTCCCTGGAAACCGGGGGACAGGCGCTTTTTTTTGGGCGAAGAATCGAGTGAAAGACGTTTGGGGGAAGCAATAATGAAACGGAATCTGATACTGGCAGCGTCCCTGGTCCTCGGACTGACGGGCACCGCCCACGCCGAAATCGGCCCGGCGGAAAAGCCGGACCTGAAACTGGGCTTCATCAAGCTGACGGATATGGCCCCCCTGGCAGTGGCCTGGGAGCAGGGCTTCTTCATGGACGAAGGGCTGTTCGTGGAGCTGGAGGCCCAGGCCAACTGGAAGGTGCTGCTGGACGGAGTCATCACTGGTGAGCTGGACGGCGCTCACATGCTGGCGGGCCAGCCGCTGGGCGCCAGCATCGGCTACGGCACCCAGGCCGACATTATTACCGCGTTCAGTATGGATCTGAACGGCAACGGTATCACCGTTTCCAACGATGTCTGGGAGATGATGCAGCCGCAGATCCCCGACAATGCCAATGGCAATCCGCAACATCCCATCAGCGCCAGCACCCTGTTGCCCGTGGTTGAGCAGTACCGGGACAACGGCGAGCGCTTCCGCATGGGCATGGTGTTCCCGGTGTCCACCCACAACTATGAACTGCGTTACTGGCTGGCGGCAGGCGGCCTGAATCCCGGTTTCTATGCCCCGCAACGGGGTGACACCAGTGGCACCCTGGAGGCAGACGTGCACCTGTCCGTGACCCCGCCGCCGCAAATGCCCTCCACTCTCGAGGCCGGCACTATCCAGGGGTACTGCGTGGGCGAACCCTGGAACCAGCAGGCGGTGTTCAAGGGCATCGGCGTGCCGGTGATCACCGACTACGAGATCTGGCCCAACAATCCGGAGAAAGTCTTCGGTGTCACCGAACAGTGGGCCGAGGAGAATCCGAATACTCACCTGCGTCTGCTGCGGGCGCTGATCCGTGCTGCCCACTGGCTGGATGAGAACGACAACGCCAACCGGGATGAGGCGGTGGAGATCCTGGCCCGCTCCCAGTACGTGGGTGCGGATGAGGACGTCATCGCCAACTCCATGACCGGCACCTTCGAGTACGAAAAAGGCGACGTACGGAAAGTACCGGACTTCAACGTGTTCTTCCGCTACTACGCCACCTATCCCTATCCGTCGGACGCCATCTGGTACCTGACCCAGATGCGCCGCTGGGGGCAGATTCCCGAGGCCAAGCCGGATGACTGGTATATGAAGACCGCGAAGGAAGTCTATCGGGCCGACATCTATGCAGAGGCCGCCCGTTCGCTGATTGAGGACGGCATGCTTTCTGCGGATGACTTCCCGGACCTGGAGGCGGAGAACTTCGAGCGGCCTCACCAGGGTGAACTGATCGACGGTGTCGCCTTCACCCCCCGTGAGCCCAACGCTTACATCGACAGTTTCGAGATCGGCCTGAAGGGCGACGACACGCCCTGACGCCGGAACGACAATGAGGGAGAACGGCTATGAGCACCCTGAGCCAAACCAGTCCATCCACGGGGGGCAGCCGATGGCTGGCCGCCCTGGCGGAGCTTTTCAACCCGCGCCAACTGGCATCGAAAGCGCAGCAACTGCTGTTGCCGCTGCTGGGCATTCTGCTATTCCTCGGGTTCTGGCACCTGGCCGCTCCACAGGTTCAGACGTCCCTGGGCGCTTTCCCGGGGCCGGCGGATGTGACGGAGCAGGCCGGCGCCCTCTGGCAGGAGCACCAGGACCAGCGAGCCCGGGCGGACAAGTTCATCACCATGCAGGAGCAGCGTAACGAACGCATCCTGGCGGACAATCCGGATGCGGTGGTGAAGATTCGCGACTATCCCGGCGCTCCCACCTTTATCGATCAGATCGGTACCAGTCTGGTGACGGTGCTGGCGGGGTTTGCCCTGGCCACGGTCATTGCGGTGCCCCTGGGCATTGTGATCGGGCTGAACCGCCATGTGAATGCGGCCATCAATCCGCTGATCCAGGTGTTCAAGCCGGTGTCGCCACTGGCCTGGCTACCGCTGGTGACCATGGTGGTATCGGCCACCTATGTCAGTGACGATCCGATGTTCGAGAAGGCCTTCCTGACCTCGATGTTCACGGTAACCCTGTGCAGTCTGTGGCCGACGCTGATCAATACCAGTTTCGGGGTGGCAGCGGTGAATCCGGACCTGGTGAATGTATCCAAGGTTTTGCGCCTGTCGTTCTGGACCCATGTGCGCAAGGTGGTGCTGCCGTCTTCGATTCCGATGATTTTTACCGGTCTGCGGGTGTCGTTGGGCATTGCCTGGATGGTGCTGATTGCGGCGGAGATGCTGGCGCAGAATCCGGGGCTCGGCAAGTTCGTCTGGGATGAGTTCCAGAATGGCAGCAGCGAGTCCCTTAGTCGGATCATGGTGGCGGTGCTGGCCATCGGGTTTATTGGGTTTCTGCTGGATCGGGGGATGTTGCTGATTCAGCGCAAGGTGGCCTGGAACGAATAGTTTTTTGTTATGGAGCACGCCGCAGTGAGTGGGGGAGCAGGTTGCCGGACACACCGTTAATACGTCCATGTAGGCTCGTCGAAAAGGTCCCTCTTTTCGACGGTCCGGCAACCGGCTCCCCCACCCACTGCTCCTCCAACTATGGGGAGAACAACCATGAGTAAATCACATCTTGAACTGACCGGCGTCCAGATGGCTTTCGATACCCCGTCTGGGCCCTTTATTGCCCTGGACAATCTGAACCTGAAGATCAAAAAGGGGGAGTTTGTCTCCCTGATCGGCCACTCCGGCTGCGGCAAGTCCACCGTGCTGAACATCGTCGCCGGGCTGCTGAAGGCCAGCCAGGGTGGTTGTGTGCTGGACGGGCAGGAGGTGAACACACCAGGGCCGGAGCGGGCGGTGGTGTTCCAGAATCACTCGCTGATGCCCTGGCTGACGGTGTACGAGAACGTGGAGCTGGCGGTGCAGCAGGTGTTCCGCAAGTCCATGAGCAAGAAGGAACGCAAGGAGTGGATTCTCCATAACCTGGCGCTGGTGCATATGGACCATGCCATCGACAAGCGCCCCGGGGAGATTTCCGGCGGGATGGCTCAGCGGGTGGGCATTGCCCGGGCCCTGGCCATGAAACCCAGCGTGCTGTTGATGGACGAGCCGTTCGGGGCGCTGGATGCGCTGACACGGGCGCACCTGCAGGATTCGTTGATGGAGATCCAGAAGGATCTGAACAACACGGTGATCATGATTACCCACGATGTGGATGAGGCCGTGCTGCTGTCGGATCGCATCATCATGATGACCAATGGCCCCGCCGCCACGGTGGGCGAGGACCTGGCCATTGACCTGCCGCGGCCGCGGGATCGGGTGACCCTGGCGGATGATCCCGACTATGTGCATTACCGGCAGGCGGTGCTGTCGTTCCTCTATGAGAAGCAGCGTTTCCCCGGTCAGGAGGAACCGCAGCAGAAGGATGACGGCCAGGACGGCGAAGTCACCGACGACGAGCGGCGCGATCTTCAGGCCATCGCCTGAGCATTGTGTGCAATGTCGGTGCAGAAATCCGGGGTGGTGAACGCTTACAGGGCATTCCCACTCCGGACCGATAACCCCGAAAATACCTTATCCACATGAATTTCATGGATTATTCCATGCTGGCACGGTACTCGCTTTATCTAACGTACGGATGATCGTCCCGGCCATGGATTGGCTGGACCATCAGGAAGTCACGGGGCCATCGGGCCTAAGGACTTCACAGAACATCGTTGTTGGCATTGGCGCCGGACCATCGTTCTCCTTCGGGAGGCATGATGCTCCGGCTTTTTTTCGTCCCGCCGATGCCAACCCGGACAGACAGGAGCAGCCACATGGACTCGAACACACTGGTCATCTGCGGACACGGCATGGTCGCCCAGCGGCTGCTGGAACGGTTGCACGATGGTGGCCATCCGTTCAGCCGGATCGTGGTACTGGGTGCGGAACCGGATCCGGCCTATAACCGCGTACTGCTGTCATCCGTGCTGGCTGGTGAGGCCACCATGGAGCAGATCCGGCTCAAGGAAGACAACTGGTTCGAGGAGGCGGGCATCGAGCGCCATTATGGCGACCCGGTGGTCAGCATTGACCGTGACAACCAGCAGGTGGAGACCGCCAACGGCCATCGTTTCCACTACGACGCCCTGGTACTGGCCACCGGCGCCCGTCCGGCGCCCCTCGGCATTGACGGCGAGGACCTGGAGGGCGTGCTGACGTTCCGGGACCTGCGGGATACCCGCCGGCTGATCGAACTCAGCCAGCGCCATGGTCGAGCCGTGGTGATCGGCGGCGGTTTCCTGGGCCTGGAGGCCGCCGAAGGCCTGCGCTGCCGGGGCATGGCGGTAACCGTGTTGCACCGCAACCCCTACCTGCTGAACCGTCAGTTGGATACCACCGGCAGTCAGTTGCTGGCCGACGGCCTGGAGGAGCGGGGCCTGACCATCCGTACCGGCCGTTCTCCGACCACGCTGCTGGGCAAACGCTGTGTGCGTGCCGTGCAACTGGACGACGACACCCTGATCAGCACCGACCTGGTGATTACCGCCGCCGGCATCACCCCCAACGCCGAGCTGGCCCGTTCCGCCGGGCTGGATTGCGGCCGGGGTGTCCAGGTGGACCGGCAACTGCGCACCAGCGACCCGGCCATCTTCGCCCTGGGCGAGTGCTGCGAGATCGACGGCCAGACCTTCGGCCTGGTCGACCCGGGTTACCAGCAGGCCCAGGTACTGGCGGACGTGCTCGGGGACCCGGCCACCGGGCAGGCTTTCCATACCGCCAGCCAGCCCACCCGACTGAAGATCAGCGGCATCCCCATTTTCTCCTGCGGTCAGACCGACGACGACAACGGCCAGACCGAGTCCATCGTCTGGCAGGACTACGAACAGGATCGCTACTGCCGCCTGCTGCTGAAGGACGGCCGCCTGGTGGGCACGGTGCTTTTCGGCGACACCACCGATGGCCCCTGGTACGCGGAGCAGATCCAGCAGGGCCGCGATATGACGCCCTGGCGGGCCACCCTCGCCTTCGGCCCCGATTACTGCGAACAGGCAGCCTGATTACCGGATTAAAAGATTTGAGAGAGGAAACAGACCATGAGTAACAAGACCCTGATCGTCATCGGCAACGGCATGGTGGGCCACCACTTCCTGGAGCAGTTCATGGCGACCCCGGCGGCGGACGAGTACAACGTCATCGTCTTCGGCGAGGAAAAGCAGCTCGCCTACGATCGCGTCCACCTGTCCGAATACTTCGGCGGCTCCACCCACGCCGACCTGGCCATGGGCACCGCCGACTGGTATGCGGACAACGACATCGACCTGCACCTGCACGAGCAGGTCACCGGCATCGACCGACAGGCCCGTACCGTCACCACGCCCAAGGGCAGCTACGCCTACGACGAGCTGGTGCTGGCTACCGGCTCCTATCCGTTCGTGCCGCCCATTGATGGCAAGGACAATGACAACTGCTTTGTCTACCGCACCCTGGACGATCTGGACGCCATCCGTGCCTGTGCCGCCGGTGCGAAAACCGGCGTGGTGGTGGGCGGTGGCCTGCTGGGCCTGGAAGCCGCCAATGCCCTCAAGAGCCTGGGCCTGAGTGCCCATGTGGTGGAATTCGCCCCGCGCCTGATGCCGGTGCAGCTGGATGAGGACGGCGGTGCCGTGCTGCGCCACAAGATCGAGGAGCTGGGCGTTCAGGTACACACCGAAAAGGCCACCACCGGCATTGTCGACGGCGAAGACTGCCGCCTGCGCATGAACTTCAGCGACGAGTCCTTCCTGGAAACGGACCTGATCGTGTTCTCCGCCGGCATCCGCCCCCAGGATGCCCTGGCCCGGTCCTGCGACCTGGAGATCGGTGAACGTGGCGGCATCGTGATCAACAACCAGTGCACCACCTCCGACCCGCATATCCACGCCATTGGTGAGTGCGCCCTGTGGAACCAGCAGATCTTCGGCCTGGTAGCACCGGGCTACACCATGGCCCGTACTCTGGCAGCAGCCCTGAACAACGACAGCGAGGCCGCCTTCACCGGCGCCGACATGAGCACCAAGCTCAAGCTGCTGGGCGTGGACGTGGGCTCCATCGGTGATGCACACGCCAGGACTCCTGGTGCTCGCAACATCCGCTTCAATGACGAGAAAGCGGGACACTACCGCCGTATGGTGGTCAGTGAGGACGGCAAGAAAGTGCTGGGTGCCATTCTGGTGGGCGACAACAGCCACTACGATACCCTGCTGCAATACGCCCTCAACGGCATCGACCTGCCGGACAATCCGGAATCCCTGATCCTGCCTGAGAGCCAGGGCGGCGCCCCGGCCCTTGGGCCGGATGCCCTGCCGGAAACAGCCTCCATCTGTTCCTGTCACAACGTTACCAAAGGTGATATCTGCTGCTCCATCGACGCTGGTGCTACCGACCTGGGTGCCGTGAAAGCGGACACCAGGGCCAGCACCGGCTGTGGTGGCTGTGCCGCCCTGCTCAAGAATGTGGTGGACAGTGAACTGGAGAAACGTGGCGTGGAAGTCAGCAAGGACATCTGCGAGCACTTCCCCTACAGTCGTCAGGACCTGTTCAACATCGTCAAGGTGAACGGTATCCGCACCTTCCGCACGCTGATCGAACAGCATGGTCGCGGCCATGGCTGCGATATCTGCAAGCCGGCGGTGGCCTCCATCCTGGCCACCTGCTGGAACGACCATATCCTGGCCACGGACCATGTGCCCCTGCAGGACACCAACGACACCTTTATGGCCAACATGCAGAAGAACGGCACCTACTCCATCGTGCCCCGGGTGCCCGGAGGCGAGATCACCCCGGAGAAGCTGATCGTGCTGGGTGAGGTGGCCAGGGACTACAACCTGTACACCAAGATCACCGGCGGCCAGCGGGTGGACCTGTTCGGCGCCACCCTGAGCGAACTGCCGGAGATCTGGGAAAAACTGATCGCCGCCGGCTTCGAGACCGGCCACGCCTACGGCAAGTCCCTGCGCACGGTGAAGTCCTGCGTTGGCAGCACCTGGTGCCGTTACGGGGTGCAGGACAGCGTGGGCATGGCGATCTTCCTGGAGAACCGCTACAAGGGCCTGCGCTCCCCACACAAGATCAAGATGGCGGTGTCCGGCTGTACCCGCGAGTGCGCCGAGGCCCAGAGCAAGGACATTGGCGTGATCGCCACCGAGAACGGCTGGAACCTGTACGTCTGCGGCAACGGCGGCATGCGCCCCCGCCACGCGGATTTGTTCGCCACCGACCTCAGTGACGAGGAACTGATCCGGGCCATTGACCGGGTGCTGATGTTCTACGTCCGTACCGCCGACCGCCTGCAACGCACCAGCGTGTGGATGGAGAACATGGAGGACGGCCTGGAATACCTGCAGAAGGTGGTACTGGAAGACAGCCTGGGCATCGGTGAGGAACTGGAACAGCACATGGCGGACCTGGTCGGCACCTACCAGTGCGAGTGGAAGACCGCCGTCGAGGATCCGGAGAAGCGTAAGCGCTTCCGCGAGTTCGTTAACGCGCCCGAAAAGAAGGACCCGGTGCAACAGTGGACCACCGAGCGGGAGCAGCGCCGTCCGTTGCTGGAGCCGGCCTGAACATTCAGGTTCGTCGTGACACCGTTGTGGCGACCCTGGGAGCTATTTCTTCCGGAAATCGAAAACTCGCTGCGCTCAGACAACGATTCCCTGCAGAAATAGCTCCCAGCGCCACCACAACTCCTGGATAGACCGCATGACCTATTACGATTGATCGAAGGAGAGATACCATGAAAACCACCAGTCAATGGAACATCGTCTGTACCGTGGATGACCTGGTGCCTGAATCCGGCATCGCCGTCTGGACCCAGGATGGGCCGGTCGCCATTTTCTATATTCCGCACCGCCTGCCAGCGCTATTCGCCATCAGCCACACCGACCCGTTCAGCGGCGCCAATGTACTGGCCCGGGGAATCACCGGCGACCTGAAAGGTCAGCCCGTGGTGGCATCGCCCCTGTACAAGCAACACTTCAACCTGGTCACCGGCCAATGCCTGGAAGACGAGGACGTCAAAGTAAAAACCTATCAGGTACTGCTGGATGGCAACGCGGTACGGCTGGAAGTCAGCAAGGCCAGGGCCGACTACGAAGCGGCCTGAAAGCATTATTGCCGGAACGGTTCCTGACCTCCCTGGACACAACCCCGCTGTTCCCCTTATGCCGGGGTGGAAATCACACCCGCCCCGGCCTTTTACTTACCTGATCGTCAACGCCCCTCAAGCCGGAAACAAAACCGTCAATACCAGCATGATTCTGCTACAGTTAAAGCGGTGTTCTGTAGCGGCCAACCCATAAGGACCTCATCTATCCCCGAATTAATGGACCTGTAGGGTTGCAGGCGATATTTGTAATGCGCTGGCGTCTCAATGGTCCGATTTCGTGATAATCTTGGCGCACTTTAAAACAACTGTATAAAAATCGTTCGAAACATGTCGGCAGAAAGCATCGAACAAAGGATTCAGCGTGCCCAGTCCCTCCGCCTGAAACGCATGATCTGGGGGTTTGCCAATCACGCCTGCACCGCCCTGGCCGTCACCGGCCTTTATCTGGGGGGCTTCCTGCCGCTGGCTCCAGTGATGGTGTTCTTTGCCAGCAGCATACTGATCGGCACACTGTTGGTGCTGGTATTGCAGTTCGGCATCAACCTCCGCTTCCGCGACCCGAGTATGACCATGTTCCAGATCCTCTGGCCCGTGGTGCCCTCGCTCTATGTCATGTTTTTCGTGGCCCTGCCCCAGGGGCGCCTGGTTTTCCTGCTACTGGCGGTGGGCGGACTGATGTTCGGCACCCTTGCCCTGAACCGTCGCCAGATGCTGACCATCGCGTGGTTGTTCTGGCTCGGCTACCTGTCGCTGGTTCTCCTGCTCACCTGGCTGAGGCCGGATTACGTCTATTGGCCACTGGAAGCCGTCACCCTGTTTGCCTATGGTTCGGTACTCTCCATCATCGCTTACCTGGGCAGTTTCATCTCCCACCTTCGCCAACAGCTCGGGACCCGCAACCGGGAGCTCAAGCATGCCAACCTGGAACTGGTGGAACTGGCCACCCGTGACCCCCTCACCAGCCTGCCCAACCGCCGTACCGTGATGGAACAGTTCGAACGGGAAGTCGCCCGCAGCGACCGGCAGACCGCCGGCCCCAAGGCCCTGGGTATCAGCGTGCTGGATATCGACCACTTCAAGCGTATCAATGACACCTACGGGCATCAGGCGGGGGATGAAATACTGCGCAAGGTCAGCCGCACCATCGAGGCCACCATCCGCAAGGGGGACTACATCGGTCGGATTGGCGGCGAGGAGTTCCTGATCATCTTCCCGGAAACCTCACCCGATATTACCGTGCCCGCCGCGGAGCGTATCCGTCGCGCGGTGGAGGCCCTGAGGTTCGATGCCCTGCCGGAAGGCTACCGGGTGACCGTCTCCCAGGGCGTGGCCCTGCATCAGCCCGGGGAATCCCTGGAGATCACCTTCAAGCGGGCCGACGAAGCCCTCTACCAGGCCAAGAACAGCGGTCGCAACCAGGTGCTGGCGGCCTGAGCGTGACCATTCCAGGACATTCATGGCACGGACGCTATTGCTCACCACCCAGCAAGTGATCCAGTGGCTGGCTATAGCCCGGCGCGAACACCTCCAGAAAGTAATCCACCTCCGGCAGGTTCTCCTCTTCGAGTCGTTGCCGTATCTGCTGGGCGGCGGGTTCAAATTCGCGGTTGCCCGCCTGTATCTCCGCCTCGCACTTGAGCAGCGCGGACAGGCGGTCGGCAGCCTTGACCAGTTCCGTGACATCACTGTCCCACCGGGATTCCTGGATATAGGGCGCGAAGTCCCCCCGCAGATGCTCCGGCAGCAGGGCCAGCAGTTCGTCCGACGCCTTGTGTTCAATGTCCCGGAATGCCTCCCGCATGACCGCAGAGTGATACTTCACCGGTGTTGGCATGTCACCGGTGATCACTTCCGTGGCATCATGATAAAGGGCCGCTGTGGCTACTGTCTCCGGGTTGACGCTGCCGCCACACACCCGGTTGCGGATGACGGCCAGGGCATGGGCGATGGTAGCCACTTCCCAGGAATGGGTGGCCACGTTTTCCTCGATGGCGTTGCGCATCAACCCCCAGCGGCGAATCCACCGCAGGCGACCAATGTAGGCGAAAAAATGGCTGGCGCGCCGCCCGCTCATCTTGCCTCCAGCTGGAACTCGATGGCCACCTGGTCAGCCTCATCCTCGCCCGGCTCCACCCTGTGGGCCCGCAGGAAAATCTGCTCGGCGGGCACGTCGTATTCGTCTGTCAGCAATCGCCTGAGTGTCTGCCCCCGCTGCTCGGCCAGACCTTCCAGGGCCCCCTCCTGCAGGGTTTCATCTTCGGCCAGTCCGGCTTCCAGGGCGGGCAGGTCAACGGATTCCAGGGCCCGGCCACGAATAGCCAGAACCAGCCCCTCACGGGCCTTGAGCGCCTCGGCAACCGTTTCCATTTTGGTGTATTCACCCATCACCAGTGTGGTCTCCCCCGGCAGGAACGCCACCTCACCCAGTTCATCCGGGGAAAAGCCCGCCAGGTCGACCACGGAGCCCAACAGGCTGAACGGTGACATGGCCGTCTTAACCAGCACACTGCGGAAGGTTCTCATCATCACCGGCCCCAGATCGAACTCCGGGTCCGCCAGGTCGCCGTTGACCGGCAGATCCAGGGTGACCCGGTTATCGTCATCACGCAGCAAGGTCAGGCCCAGCTTGACCGGGGCCGTTACCGAGCTGTCACTCTGCACGGCCTCTCCCAACTCCAGCCGATCGAGGGTCAGGGTGGTATCGGATTCAAGCCGGGTTCCCCGGAGTGTGTAGTTACCGTCCGAGGACAGCTTGCCACCGTCGACCCGATAACCCAGATAGAAGGCAAAGTAGGGGTTCAGCACCGGCATGGACAGGCCGTCCATGGTCACGGACAGGCGTGAGGGGTTGTCGGTACCCAGGGTGGCTATAGTGCCGTCCGCCTGCAACTCGCCGGAGTCGCTGACGGTGGCCCTGAGGTTGAATTGCCCTTCCTGGGGGGTGATGTTGCTGAGATTGGAGACCGACGCTTCCAGGTCATGGACCCTGCCACTGAACGCCGGCTGCGAAACGTAGTCGGTGTACCGGATCTCGGCATTGGCCAGTTCCAGTTGCCCCAGCCGGAATATCAGCCCCGCATCGGGGGCGTCGGTCCCGTCAGCCGCAGCTTCCCCATCCGCGGCAACACCATTGTCAGGGACCACCGGCTGCAGCAGACGGGTGACATTGTGAGGTCTGTCGCGATAGTTGATCACGCTCAGTTCCGGTTCGGATACCGTGACGCTGCCAATTTCCAGGCGTGCCGGTGCAAAGTTGTATTCGATGGGATCCAGGCGCAGTTCCCGCCACACCACCACCGGTTCGTCCTCATCCGGGAACTGGCCGTTGAAATGGCTGATGCTGCCACGGCCACTGAAGGTACCTGTCAGGGGGTCATCCTGCACATCGATATCGATATTGCCGGCCAGGTTCAGGGTGCCGTCGTTAATCTGCAGCTGACTGCCCTGTTGCATATAGCCGTTGAAGGGAGCCAGCACCACCTGGTCCAGGTTGACGCCGCCCTCGAAGGTCAGCGGGTGCAGGGTGAACTGGCCATTGGCTGAGGCACTACCACCCCCGGCGAGCGCCGTCCGGAGTTGGTAACTGATGGGTTCCTCCAGTTGTTCGGTCATGGCGCCGAGGTTGAGCTCCAGCTCCTGCAGGGTCAGCTCCACCGGCGAGTCCGGACGATTGTCCCGCCAGTCCACGGTGCTGTTGCTGATGGCGAGGTTGCCCACCGACCAGCGAAAGCCACTGCCAGCACGTCCGCCATCGTCCTCGTCCCCGGACATGACCTGTAATGGCCTGGTGAGGTTCAACTGCCCTTCCTGGTCCATGACGGCGTTCAGGTGCAGCTCTTCCCCCTGGATCATGGACACCACCAGCTCGGGGCCCTCCAGATTAAAGGCCACGCTGTCCAGGGTCAGGTGGCCGGCACTCGCCAGGGTCTCCTCCGGCGTGTCCGGGTCCGCCAGTGCCAGTCGGCGGGCCGTCACCTGGCCATTGCGGGTGGCAAGGGCCGCCCCCTGGTCGTCATAGGCGAACTGGAAGGCGGTGGACAGGGAAAGTCGCCCATCCTGCAACGACCAGGGCAGATGGTGCCCAAGCCACTGCTGCAGGGTCTCCGCTGACACATTGGAGAGAGACAGGCGACCGTTGGACCACAACGGCACCAGGTTGAGAGTGCCACTCCAGTCCAGCACCTGCTCACCCATGACCGCCTGCACGGTGTATTCTCCGGGCTCCTGCTCCTCACGCTCGCGGCTGGTCACGTCCGACAGGGTGAGCCCCAGGGACTCGATGACGATTTCCCGGGATCTGCCGTTGGCGCCATCGGTAAAGTCCCGGAACCGCAGGCGCCCCCCATTGATCAGGGCTTCATCCAGCACCACGTGGTAGGGCACAGGCTGTTCCGCGTCCTCGTCGCCGTCACCGTCGTCAGTCGCCTGTTGCTGATTACGCCAGTCCTCGATAAGGTTGAGCCGGTTGCCCTCCAACAGGTCCACACGCAGGAACGGGTTATCCAGTTCCAGGTGCTCCACGTGGATCGTCCCCCGTATCAGGTCGATCAGCCCCAGGTTGAGCTGGAGTTCCTCAACCGCCAGTACCCGTTCACCCTCCGGGTCGGTGGCGGAGAGTTCCTGAACCGAGAAGGAAAAGGTAAACGGATTGAAGCCCACCTCGTCGAAACCGGCGGTCCAGCCCAGGTGCTGCTGCAACCGCTCGGGAAGGGCCGAGGAAAGGTACAGGGGGATCAGGCCGAAGCCTGTCACCAGATAGACCAGCCCCAGAACCAGCAACCAGAACCACCACCGGCGGTAGGCGGGCTTGCGTTGGGCAGTTTCGGTCAATGCATCGACTCCTTTGCGGTTCTCAAGTGCACCTGATCCTGAAAGAATATAGAACCGACGATCCGAACCCAACCTTTATAGCAGGAAAGCCCGATGGACATAGGTGATATGCGCCGCGATTTCGAGAGTGAAGGCCTTGATCGCGAGCACCTGGACAGCGATCCTGTCCGCCAGTTCGAGCACTGGTTCGACGATGCCCGCAAAGCCGGCATCCTGGAACCCAATGCCATGTCCCTGGCCACCACCGGGTCGGACCTGCAGCCGGACCTGCGCACGGTGCTGCTGAAATACTTCGATCACGAAGGCTTCGTATTCTATACCAACTACGGCAGCCGCAAGGCCAGGGAACTGGAAGAAAACCCGAAGGCTGCGTTATTGTTCCCGTGGATCGGCCTCAACCGGCAGGTGATTGTCCAGGGCGAGGTCAGTCGCGTCAGCAAGGCGGAGTCCCTGCGTTACTTCGCCAGCCGCCCCCGGGGCAGTCAGCTCGGGGCCTGGGTCTCCGAACAGAGCCGGGTGATTCGTTCCCGTGGGTTGCTGGAACAGAAGGTGGCCGAAATCAAACGCAGGTTCGGAGAAGGGGAAGTGCCGCTACCCTCGTTCTGGGGCGGCTACCGGGTCGTTCCCCACCGCATTGAATTCTGGCAGGGGCGACCAAGCCGCCTGCACGACCGTTTCGAATACCTCAGGAGCCCCGATGGCTGGAACATCCAACGACTCCAACCCTGAGCCGGTGCGCGCCAGCGTTTCCGTGTGGCTGGGCCGCCAGCCCCTGGAGCCGTACGACTTCCCCGACTGGCTGGGCGAGTATGAGCGTGAGGTGGCCTCCAGCATGGCCACCGGGCGGCTCATGGAATACGTCCACAGCCGATGGCTGATTCGCCAGTCCCTCTACGGCGTCAGTGGCAAGGCACCCCATCTGTGCCGGCCGGTGCATGGCCGACCGGTGGCCTCTGCCGACCCGGAGGGCTGGTTCCTGTCCCTCAGCCACAGTCACGGCATGTCCGCCTGCGGGATATCCTCCCACCGGGGTATCGGCGTGGACATCGAACCCGTGTTCCGGGATTCCAACTGGCGCCGGATCGTACGCCGCTGGTTCACGGAAAAGGAACAGGACTGGCTGCTGGCCCAGTCCAGCCAGGAGTCGTTCCTCAAGGCCTGGACCCTGAAGGAGGCCTGGCTGAAGGCCACCGGGCGGGGCATTGCCAACAACCTTCGCACCCTGGAGGTCACCGCGGACCTGGAACTGACCGGAGACCGGCCCGGAGAGAACTGGCACGCTGCCCTGACCGAGGCGGAAGGCTTCATGATTGCGGTAGTCTGGCAAGACGAATCCGCCGAGGCGGCGCCCCAGCTCCACCTGGTCCACAACAACGACGAAGCCCACATGCAGCCGGCGGAACTGGAGCGAGTGGGGGAACAGCCCTGGGTGATCTGCCCGCTGCAGCAGACAGCAGCGGCAAAGGAGAACGGACAGTGACGGTCATGAATCAGACAAACGACGATGAACGCTGCCCCTGGTGCGGTACCGACCCGCTCTATGTGGATTATCACGACACCGTCTGGGGCCGACCGGAGACCGACGACCTGGCCCTGTTCGAGAAGCTGTGCCTGGATGGCCAGCAGGCGGGCCTGAGCTGGATCACCATCCTGCGCAAGCAGCAGGGCTACCGGGAGGCCTACGATCACTTCGATCCCGAGAAGATCGTTCGCTACGATGACGCAAAGGTGGCGGAACTGCTGGCCAATCCCGGCATTATCCGCAACCGGCTCAAGGTGGAGTCCATCATCCGTAACGCCCGCGGTTTCCTCGCATTCCGGGAACGGGACGAATCCTTCGCCGAATTTCTGTGGTCCTTCGTGGACTACCGTCCCATCCAGAACCAGTGGCGGGCATTCGAGGAGGTTCCGGTGACCACCGGCGAGGCCGAGTCCATGTCAAAGGCACTGAAGAAACAGGGGTTCAATTTTGTCGGGCCGACCATTGTCTACGCCTTCATGCAGGCCACCGGCATGGTCAACGATCACCTGGTGCAGTGCCCGGCCCACGGGCCCTGCCGCGAGCTGGGGACGAAAGCACCCCTTTTCTGAGCCGCCGGATGATCCCCACCTGACCCGTTCCCGTACAAACCCGCATATGGAACCGTTCCTTCACCACCGGGGATCTGCCTGTGCGTATTACCCTCGCCGAACTCTACCGGGCCGATATCGGCCCGGTCACGCTAATGGAAATCCTGTCCCTGGAGGGCCAGCGCTATATGGCTCGCCTGCGGATCGGAGACCAGACCCTGATACTGTCCGACCCGAAAGGCCGCACCCGGCTGTTCCGCAGTAGCTGGGAAGTCCAGGATACCCTGAGGGAGATCCCCATTGCCCGCACCGAGGTGGTACACGCCTCGGCCTACAACGAAATGGTGGGTATGGCACCGTCCCCGGTGGCTCCCCTGCGCATCCGGTTGCAGAGGCAGGACCGGTGATTGCCGTCAAGCGCCTGGCCATCCTGGTGGGGCTGGCAGGCCTGATCCCGTTCCTTATCGGCGCCTTCGGACTGTTCCTCGTACCGGCCTACAGCGACTGGCTGATGAAGTGGTTCTACATCTACAGTGCCGGCATCCTGGCCTTCATGTCGGGGGTCTACTGGCCGGTGGCAATGCAACTGGAAAACCGCTGCTACCCCCTGTCGCCCATGGTCACGCTGATGATCAGCCAGGTGCTGTTCCTCACCGGGAGCCTGACGCTGCTGCTCCCCCTGGGCTGGCGGGCGATCATCTACCCACTGCTCTACATCGCCCTGTGCCTGATCGATGTACGCTGGCTCTACAACTACTGGCCACAATGGTATCGCCAGCTAAGGCTGTTGCTGACGGCGGTGGTGGTTATCTGTCAACTGATGGTGCTGGCAGGGGCCCGTCTTCTCTGAGAGCAGGATCACGACGTTCGGGCACTCTATCGAAGCGGCACAACGGGGGCGCGGGTCAAAGGACTGTGCTGTCAGGGTATGGCGGGAAGGGTAGAGGGACCAGAGGACACCCGGCACATTGGTACCGGGTGTCCTGGTCAGGAGGCAAGACATCCTCCCTTACCAGCGGGTGAAGCGACCGGTTCCACCCGCCAATAACCCGTCCGCCCGAGGAGGGGCACTCAGGCCGCCACGATGGCGTATTCGTGATTATGGGGCTCGATCAGCACACCGTGGAGGGCCACGATGGCCTTCTCGTAGTGATCCTCGTCCACCACGAACTGGATATCCACCTGGCGCATGCACTGGTGCAGGGCCAGCACACTGATTTCCTCATCGGCCAGCGCCTTCACCGAGCGGGCCAGAATGCCCGGCACCTTCATGTCACTGCCAATGGCGGACACCAGGGCCACCTTGCGGGTGCTGAGTTCGGCATTGGGGAACTCTTCCTCCAAGGCCTTCACCACACGCTTGACGTGTTTCAGGGTGCTGTCCACGTAGTGGGTGATGGTGTTGGCGTTGGTGTCCTTGGACACGAAGCGCACCTTGAAGCGGGTCAGGATATCCAGGATCCGCCGATCACAGCCCGGCTCCCCCTGCATGTCCTGATCGAACACCTCGATGGCGAAGATGCCCTTGGCGCCGGCGATGATTTCCACCCGGGCCTTCTCACTGACGTAGTCGCCGGTGATCAGGGTGCCGGTATGCTCCGGCTCGAAAGTGTTCATTACCCGCAGGGGAATTTCGTTCTGGCGCATGCCCTTGCCGGCCCGGGGATGGATGGCCTCCATGCCCAGGTTGGCCAACTGGTCCGCCACGTCGTAGTTGGTGCGCCCCAGGGGGACCACCTTATCGGCACCGACGATGTTGGGGTCGGCGGAACTCAGGTGATATTCCTTGTGGATAACCGCTTCGCGGGCTTCGGTGATCACCGCAACACGGCTGAAGGTCATCTCGCTGTAGCCCCGGTCGAAGGTGCGCATCAGACCTTCCTTGCACTGGGCATAACCGGTCACGATGGGCAGTTCGCGGGTCAGGTCGACCGCATCGAAAGCCTGCTTGAGCTTCTCATCCAGGGGCAGCAGTTCGTTGTCGCGCCAGCCGGTGAGATCCACGAAGCGGGCGTTGATGCCTTCCTGCTGAAGCTTCAGCGCGGTGTTGAAAGCGCTGTGAGCCTCACCGATACCTGCCAGCATTTCGCGCACAGTCAGCAGGTGTTCCTCAAGCTGGAACTGGCCGTAGGAACACAGCCGCTGCAGATCGATCAGGCAGCCGCGGACCCCTTCAATACGATCGGTGATGAACTGGTCCGCCTGCTGCTTGAGCATGGGATCGGCGAACAGCTCGCCGTTGATATCGGTGAGGAACTTCACCAGCTTGGTGAGATCGTCGCCCCAGGCCCAGTCGGACTCGGCATCGGCAAACAGGGCGTAAACGCCCGGCTCGCCGGTCTTCTTGTGTTCCAGGAGCTCGTTGGTGACGCCACCGTAGGCAGACACCACGAAGATGCGCTGGTACAGCTCATCCTTCTTGCGGCCACCGATGATGATGTTATCGCGGACCGCCTCGTAGTTGCTCATGGAGGTACCGCCGATCTTCTCAACGGTATGCAATTGGCTAGTCATGGTGTTTCCGTCATTAACCTGCAGAATGAATGGCCAGGGAGGTTGGAGGTATCTTACGACGCCTCGCTGATCCCTTCCTGCATGATTTCGTCCACACTCTCAGCCAGAATCTTAGCACCTTTTTTCAGGTCATCCTCACTGGTGGTGAGGGGCATCAGGCACTTGATGACCTCATCGTTGGGACCGCTGGTCTCGATGATCAGCCCCTTCTCGAAAGCGCGGCCGGTGATCGCGTCGGTCAGCTCGGCGTTCTTCGCCTCGATACCCCGCATCAGGCCACGGCCCTTGACGTGGAACTCACCCGGATACTTGTCGCAGATGGCCTGCAGGGCGTCGCCCAGCACCTGGGTCTTGGCTTTCACCTCGTTGGCGAAAGCGTCGTCCTTCCAGTAGGTTTCCACCGCGGCACGGGCGGTCACAAACGCCATGTTGTTACCCCGGAAGGTACCGTTGTGCTCACCGGAAGCCCAGATGTCCAGTTCCGGCTTGAACAGCACCAGCGCCATGGGCAGGCCGTAGCCGCTCAGGGACTTGGACACGGTGACCATATCCGGCTTGATGCCGGCAAACTCAAAGCTGAAGAACTCACCGGTACGGCCGTTACCGGCCTGGATATCGTCCAGGATCAGCAGCATGTCGTGCTTTTCGCAGAGCTTCTCAAGACCCTGGAGCCACTCGGCGCGGGCCACATTCAGGCCACCTTCGCCCTGTACCGCTTCCACAATGACCGCCGCCGGGGTCTCGATACCGGAGGAACCGTCGGAGAGTACCTTGTCCATAATGGCCAGAGTATCGACATTTTCGCCCAGGTAGCCGTCGTAGAACATGAAATCCACATTACCAAGCGGCATACCCACGCCACCGCGATGGTGCTTGTTACCGGTGGCAGCAACGGCGCCGGTGGTCACCCCGTGGAAACCGTTGGTGAAGGAGATGATGCCGGTGCGGCCTTTCACCTTGCGGGCCAGCTTCATGGCCGCTTCCACGCAGTTGGTGCCGGTGGGACCGGTGAACTGCATTTTGTAGTTCAGGCCACGAGGCTCAAGGATGTGCTTCTTGTAGGACTCGATGAAGTCGTGCTTGGCGGTGGTAAACAGATCCAGGCCCTGGCTCACACCGTCGGATTCAACATATTCGAGCAGTGCCTTCTTGAGCACGTCGTTGTTGTGGCCGTAGTTCAGGGAACCGGCGCCGGCGAGGAAGTCCAAGTATTCCTTGCCGTCTTCGGTGTACAGGTGCGCGTTCTTGGCCCGGTTGAAGATCACCGGAAAAGCCCGTGAATAAACGCGTACTTCGGATTCAGTAGACTTGAAGATTTCCATTGTCTTGCCTCTTAGCATGTATAGGTTCGAGGTGGAAATGCGGCTGCCGGACGGGGATCGGTCGCGACCGGCAGTTCGCACAGTGTCAGGGGCATCATTGGCAGAGGTTCCTCTAACCCTCTGCCGGCCCGTTGAAACGGTGTGGTTGCGGTCGACTCAGCCCTTCTGGGTAAAGGGCCCGATACGAAGCAGGAACTCGGAGTCGTGCTGGCCGCCGAAGTGCATTTCCTTCTCGAAATGCTCGTGATACTTCACTTCAGCACCCATATCCCGGGCGAAGGAACGGAACAGCGCCCAGGAGGCTTCGTTGTCCTCGGTAATCGTGGTTTCCATATGGGTTACCCGGCGACACTCGTCGCGGCCCACGATTTCCTTGAGCATTTTCTTGGCGAGCCCCTTGCCGCGACCTTTCTCATGCACGGCCACCTGCCAGACAAAAACGGTATCGGGCTGCTGGGGAGGAATATAACCGGAGATGAAGCCGACCAGTTCGCCGTTTATCTCCGCCGCCACGCCGGTGTCGGCAAAGTGGCTGCACTGCAGGAGGTTGCAGTAAATCGAGTTGGGGTCCAGCGGGGGGCATTCCGCCACCAGCCGGTGAAGCCGGTAGCCATCATCCTTCACCGGTTTGCGGAGGGTGATGGCGGTGGTATTTGAACCTTCGGTTGTCATGCTCAGCCTTTTCGCTGCAAACGTTAGTGGTGAATTATATAGACCACAAAAGAAAAATCAACCGGATGCCCTGCGGCCACAAACCCGGGGCGCACGGCCACACTATCCTTTTCATGTCCCACTACCGTAAAGATTAGATGATTTCCTCAGATATTCCAGTGCCCGCCCGCAATTGCTCCTGGGTCAGGGAAGTACCGCCCAGAATACGATGGCGATATGACAATGCAGCGTCAGTATTCTCAGGCCACAGGGCATCGAACAGCGACAGCCAGGGAGACAGCGGAAACCGCACCGGTTCCAGGGCGGCACTGACGGGAAGACTGGAAGGCAGCCCGTACGCCGCCTCCGACGGTGCGGACCGGGCAATCCTGACCAACAGGCCGGCGCTGCTACCAGCCAGGTTGCCCATTCCCGCCGAGCCGTTGTTGAGGAATAACCGCTGTCGGCCATCCACCTCCAGGGCCCGCATCACCGGCAGGCAGGTGTGGGTGCTGACCAGGACATCGGCCCCGGTCTGGCGAAACCAGCTTGCCAGTTGCCCGTTGCCCCGAGCGCCCAGTTCCTCGTGGGACAGCCCCCACCCTGCGAGGGATTCGGGATCACCATGGAGGACCACAACCTTTAGTCCTCCAAACATCAGGCACCGGTAACGGGGTAACCGGGCCAGCCGTTGCTGGAGTTCCGGGTGGTTGGCGGCAATGCCCTGCAGGCGCACCATGATACGGTTGGACCGCTCCACCACAGCATCGTCCACGAAATCCGGATAGGCGCAGCCGCAACCCGCGCCATCCCCCAGCCGGGCCAGTTCGTACTCCACATTGCCGGTGATGGCATCATGGTCCAGCACCCGGCGGTTGATGGTGGCAAACAGCTCGTCGCTGGCGTTGAACCAGTTGAAGTCGCCATTGAACAGCAGATGCACCCGATGCCCCGACGCCCGCTCCCGTTGGGCCATGGCCTCGATTTCATCCAGCGCCAGGGGATTGCCATAAAGGCCACCGACCACATAGAGCACGTCAGCGTCGCAGGCCACGGGCTCGCGGGTCAGGTCTTCGGGCCGGTACCGGTAATGCAGCGGACAGGCGCGCCCCTCACTCATGACCCGGCCTCGGCGGCGGGAACAGAGCGCCCGGCCAGCCGGCGGATCACCAGGGGCAGGAAGAAGCCGCCGGTGCAGATCAGGATGCCCCAGGCGTTGGTGCCCAGCAGCAGGGCATAGGCGCCCTCGCCAATGGCCCAGGAGTCCGGAATCCAGCCCACGGTCAGCAGCACGCCGAGGGTCAGGCCGCTCCAGAAACTCAGGTGGAAGCTCCAGGGCGACCAGCGGGTGAAGCCATAGAACAGGAACACCGGGGCCAGGCCCATCACCATGGTACCGGAGATGGTGGTGGCCTTGAGGATATCGGTCCCCGCGAACATGGGCAGGTTACCCAGGATGGCGAAGATGATCATCACCACCGCCCCCACCTTCATGCTGGGCAGCCTGTCGGCGGCCCGCCGCGCCAGCCGGGGCAGGTCCACGGCGATGGTCTTGGAGAAGGATGAGAAGGTGGAATCCAGGGTGGAGCCAGCGGAGGTCATCATCACCATGCTCATCAGGAACAGGGCGGTCAGCCCCAGGGCCTGGCCCACGGCCGCCGGGGCATTGCCGCCCGCGTCGATGCCATTGAGGCGGGCATGCACCCCCACCAGGCTGAAGATAAAGACCGCCACGAAACCCAGCAGTCCCGCCACCACGAAGCTTTTGAGCATGGTCTTCTCCCGGTTCACAAAGCCCCGATCGGTGAGGACCGGATCGTGGAACGGATAGCTGAACAACTGCAGCCCGGCCACCAGCAGCAGGTCCATGCCAGCATCCAGGCGGAACTCGCCGTTGGTCAGCAGGGCACCCGTGTCGTTGGCGGGGATGATCAGGAACAATACCGCCGCCACGAAGAACACGAACACCACCGCCTGGATCATGTCGGTGAAAATGGAGCTGCGCAGGCCGCCCTTGAGGCTGTAGGCGAGGGTGAAGGCGGTGAACACCACGGCAGCGGTGTAGTAGGGCCAGTCTCCGGGGCTGCCGAAGTAACCACCCACCACGGCGGTGTTGCTCCAGACCTCGTTGTAGAGCCGTATCAGGATGGCGGCGGCAAAGCTCAGCGCCGCCAGGCGCCCGAAACGGGAGGTCAGGAATTCCTGCAGGCTGCCAGCCCCGGTCTGGGTACGGATCAGGTAGATGATGTACCCGGCCACGGGAATCGACAGCCAGTAGGCGGCGTAGGCCAGGCCACCGGTGACCCCGTAGGCCGCCCCCAGGTTGGCAGCATTGGTCACGGACTTGGCGAAGATCCAGCTTATGAAGATGGAGACGGTGAGTGACCACTGACCGACTGGCCGGCCCTGGTCATCGGCGCCCCGGTAGAAGGACGCCGCATTGCGGCTCCGGGGTGAAAGGGCGTACATCACCACTCCGTATACGATGAGAAATCCCCAAAACAGGGTGGCTTCGGTGCCGGTCATTCCTTTTTTTCCTCTTCCTCTGTTGTTGGCGGGTGTCACTGGCCTGGTTGTTGTGGGGGCGGCGCCTTGTTGCTGCTATTCCGGCGCACTACAACTCGCACCAAAGCGATAGCAGGCAAAGCACCGATGATGCCGCAGCATGATGCGCTCATCCATGCTTTCCGCCAGGGTGCCGCCCAGGTCGTATTCCGGGTCATCATCCACCAGCGTGCAGGCATAGACCCGGACCTGGTCGTTTTTCTTCACCAGCATGCGGGTATAGGTACACATGAAGTGGGACCGGCTCTCACGGGTCGGGTACTTTTCCATGCAGGTTTCAGTGATCTCGGGGCTGCCGTCATCTGAGCCCGGGGTGCCCAGGTCCGGGAAGGCGGTAAAGGCCAGGGTGTCGGGAATGCCCCAGTCGCGGAAAATCGACCGGAAGGCGTCCTCTATCTGCCCGGGCTCTTCCTGGTTATCTGTCTGGCGGGCAATAGACACCTTGAAGCCCTGGTCCACCAGCCAGCGGATTCCCTCTAGGGCCTTGTCGAAACTGCCATCCCCCCGATCCACGTCATGGCGGGCCGCATCCGGGTAGTCCAGACTGACCCGGAAATGGATCGGGTAGGGATTATCCAGTAGCGGCAGCACCTGGTGCCGGCGCTTCAGCAGGGGGTCGGTGGCATTGGTCAGTACGAAACAGGGGCGGTGCTGGCTGGCGTAGTCCAGGATATTGACGAAATCCCGGATCACGAAGGGTTCGCCGCCAGTGAAGGAGAACTGCTCCACGCCCATATCCAGGGCCTCGTGGATAAATGGCTTTACATCGCTCAACGTCATCCCCGGGATGCGGCCATCGCCGGGGTGGGAGCCTTCCAGACAGAAAGGGCAGGACAGGTTGCAGGCGGTACCGGTGTGAATCCACAACTCCTTCAGGCGGTCGGAGTCGATGTAGCCACGGGGCTCCCCCGCCCGGGTATGGGTCCAACTGTCCCGGGCACGGGGCTCCAGCACTTCAGTCGTAGGTATGATTCTCTCTGCGGTCAGGGGCATAGGTGCTCCACTCTTGCCTGTTATGACTCCTCGGACACGGGAATCCGGCTTATGTTACAGATTCATCCTGTTTACGGACGCGGTCAGCGGATCGACCAGCCCCCAGCCGCCACCGGTGGAACTTCGCCAGCCAGCCCAGCACGCCTTCCGGGGCATGGGCCTGTTTCCACTGGCCGGCGGCAAATTTGGCGGATTCGTTCCAGGTGGGATAGGGGTGGATGGTCCCCAGGATCTTGTTGAGCCCGATGCCATGCTTCATGGCCAGGGTGAACTCCGCCAGGATCTCAGCGGCGTGGGTGCCAACCACCACGGCACCCAGGATGCGATCCTTGCCCGGTGCCGTCAGCACTTTGATAAAGCCGTGGTCTTCGTCCTCGGCGATGGCCCGGTCCAGGTCATCCAGCCCGTAGCGGGTCACTTCGTAATGGACACCCTGCTGCTGCGCTTCCTCCTCGCTCAGGCCCACGCGGGCCACTTCCGGCGCGGTAAAGGTCACCCACGGCAACACCCGGTAATCCACCCGGAAGCGTCTGAACTGACCAAACAGTCCATTCACCGCCGCGTACCAGGCCTGGTGGGCTGCCGCATGGGTAAACTGATAGGGGCCGGCCACATCGCCGCAGGCAAAGACATTGGGGAAGCCCACGGACATATCCTCTTCCACCGGCACGGTGCCATTGCGACGGGGCTCGATACCCAGGGCCTCCAGGTTCAGTCCCTCGGTATTGCCAGCGCGTCCCACCGCCACCAGCACCCGGTCAAAGGGGATCCGCACCGGTTCGCCGTTACGCTCGCAGACGGCCACCCGTTCACCGTCTTCCTCGGTGAACTCCACAACCTTGTGCCCCAGCCGCAGATCGATACCGTCAAGGCGCAGGCTGTCCGCCACCAGTTCCGCCACCTCCGGGTCTTCCTTCATCAGCAACCGGTTCATGGCCTCCACCTGGGTAACGGTCACGCCCAGCCGGGCAAACGCCTGTGACAGCTCGCAGCCGATGGGCCCGCCACCCATCACCAGCAGGTGTTGCGGCTGCTCCTCCAGATCCCACAGGTTCTCGGAGGTGAGCGGCGCCATGGCATCCAGCCCCGGAATCGGCGGCAAAAAGGGCTTGCCGCCAGTAGCCACCACAATGCTGCGGGCGCTGAGTCGTTCCCGGCGACCGTCATTGTGGGTAACGTCCACTTCCCAGGGGGACACGAAGGCGGCGCTGCCGGCAATGCAGTCCACCCCGAGACTCTGATAGCGCTCCACCGAATCATGGGGCTCGATCTTGCGGATCACCCGCTTGACCCGAGCCATGATACTGGTGAAAGAGCCGGACACCGGCACCGAGTCCAGCCCGTAGCGGTCCGCATGGCGCAGGGTGTCCGCCGCCCGGGCACTACGGATCAGCGCCTTGGACGGCACGCAGCCGGTGTTGAGGCAGTCACCCCCCATCCGGTCCCGCTCGATCAGGGCAACCCTGGCCTTCACCGCCGCACCGATATAGGCGGATACCAGGCCGGCAGAACCGCCGCCGATCACCAGCAGGTTGTAGTCGAAGCGCTCAGGTTTGGTGAACCCCCGATAGGCGCGTCGACGGCGGATAATGTCCACCACGACCTTGGCGATCAGCGGGAACAGCCCCAGCAGCGCAAAGGACAGCAACAGGTCGGCGGACACAATATCCCCCATGCTTTCGATCTGAGCCAACTGGGTGCCGGCATTCACGAACACAAAGGTACCCGGCAGCATGGCTACCCAGCTCACCAGTGCGTAGGTGCGAAGCTTCATACTGCTGAGGCCCATGGCCAAATTAATCAGAAAGAAAGGGAAGGCGGGCACCAAACGCATTGACGCCAAGTAGAACACCCCATCTCTATCGATGCCTTCATCGATGCGTTTGATAGTATTCGCATACTTCTTCTTCAACGTATCGCGAAGCACAAAACGGGCAACCAGAAACGCCAGGGAGGCCCCGATGGTGGAAGCCACGGAAACCGCCAGCAGCCCCACCGCATTGCCAAAGAAGGCGCCGGCAGCCAGTGTCAGCACCGCTGCCCCGGGCAGCGACAGGGCGGCGGCTACCACATAGATCAGCACATAAACCGAAACCGCCAGCAGCAGATGGCCGGATATCCACTGGTCGAGGGACGTCTGGTGGCGTTGCAGATTCTCCAGCGTCAGCAGCTCCGGCCCGCCAAGCAGCAGGAAAGCCGCCACCAGGACCACGATAATCGCCAGCAGGATCAGTTTCGGTTTGGACATCGTCTATCGGTTCCGTTTTGACATATAAAGGTGTTACTCAGACACCGCATTCCGCCATCCATTACAGACTAGCTTGCAGACCTCACAAAATAATAACGGGAAAGTCGCAATTGCATCCGGTCAGGGGTACGTCAGGGGGCGTCGTGAGTATCACAAAAAAAGGGGGCCTGAGCCCCCTTTTCTGACGACATCACGTTATGCCTATGCCGTCGCTCTCTGCCTCTTCACCTTCATCGTCGTCCGGCTTACCCGCATTGTGGTCACGGGCCAGCAGGATATAGAACGCCGGCAGGATGAAGACCGTGAAGAAGGTGCCGATGCCCAGGCCCGCCACGATGGTCAGGCCGATGGCGAAGCGGCTCTGGGCGCCCGGGCCGATGGCGACCAGCAGCGGCACCATGGCGAAGATCAGCGCCAGCGACGTCATGATGATCGGCCTCAGTCGGATGGCCGCCGCTTCCAGCACCGCCTGGCGCTTGTCCAGCTTGCGGTCGATCTGCAACTGGTTGGCGAATTCCACGATCAGTATGCCGTTCTTCGCGACCACGCCGATCAGGGTGATCAACCCCACCTGGGTGTAGATGTTGATGGTGGCGAAGCCCAGTACGATAAACGCCATGGCACCAGCCACCGACAGAGGCACAGACACCAGGATGATCAGCGGGTCACGCCAGCTCTCGAACTGGGCCGCCAGCACCAGGTAGATCACCAGCAGCGACAGGGCCATGGTAATGGCCAGGGCACTGCCCTCGGTGGACAGTTGCCGCGTCTGCCCCATGTAATCGGAACTGAAGCCCTGGGGGAAGATCTCGCTGGCGTTCTGCTCCATCCAGTCCATGGCGGCCCCCATGGCCACACCCGGCATGACCACGCCCTGCAGGGTGATAGAGTTGAGCTGGTTGAACTGGGTCCGCTGGGACGGCTCCACCCCTTCCTGGAAACTGACCACGCTGCCCAGGGGTACCAGGTCCCCGGTATCCGAGCGGATGTAGTAGTCGTTCAGGGCCGCCTCGCTGATGCGGAAGTCCTGCTGCACCTGCGGAATCACCTGGTAGGAGCGGCCTTCCATACTGAAGCGGTTGATGTAGCCGCCACCAAGCATGCTGGACATGGCCTGCCCCACATCCTGCATGGACAGGCCCAGGTCCGCCACCCGGTCCCGGTCCACCTGGATCTGGACCACCGGCTTGTCGAAGGCGATGGACTTCTGCAGGAACATGAAGTTGCCACTCTGCATGGCGCGGCCCTGCAACTCGCTGGCGATCTCGTTGAGCTGCTCGTAGTCGCCACCGGTGGTGATCACGAACTGGAACGGCAGACCGCTGGAACCCGGCAGGGACGACGGGGCGAAGACCGCTGTCTGCAGGCCGGTGACCTTGTTCAGCTCGGCATTCAGCTTCGGCTGGATATCGAACTGGGTGACCGTCCGTTCGCTCCAGGGCGCCATCTTGAAGCCGCCAAAGACCTCGTTGGGGCCAGTGATACCGAGGATCATGAAATCCTCCTGGTAACCGTCCACCGTGGTCATGCGCTGCTGCACTTCACTGCCCTCTTCCTGAAGGTATTCCAGGGTTGACGTCTGCGGCCCTTTGCCCTGATAAAACAGGATACCCTGGTCCTCTTCCGGCGCCAGCTCGCTCTGGCTGAGCATGACCATGAAGAAGATGGAGGCAAAGATCATGAAAGCGAAGAAGATCACCACCGAGATGGTGGACATCAGCGAGGCCAGCGCACGCTTGTAAGCATTGGCCAGCCCGTTGAACGTCTTCTCCACGAACTGCTCGAAGCGGCTGGGATTACCATGGGGCTTGAGGATGGCCCCGGACAGCACCGGCGACAGGGTGAGGGCGACAATGCCCGAAATCACCACGGTGCCCGCCAGCGTAAAGGCGAACTCGATAAACAGCGAGCCGGTCAGGCCGCCCATAAAGCCAATGGGCGCGTAGACCGCCACCAGGGTGGTGGTCATGGCAATGATGGGGATCGCCATTTCCCTGGCGCCATGGAGGGCCGCATGGAATCTGGTCTCACCCTGCTCGATGTGGCGGTGGACGTTCTCCACCATGATGATGGCATCATCCACCACCAGGCCGATGGCCAACACCATCGACAGCAGCGTCAGCAGGTTCAGGGAGAAGCCCATCATCAGCATGATAAAGGCCCCGCCCACCAGCGACAGGGGCACCGCCACCGACGGCACCACCGCGGCACGCAGCGACCCCAGGCACAGGAATACCACCACCAGCACGATCACCAGGGCTTCCAGCAGGGTCTTGATCACCTCGTTGATGGAGTCGTCGATAAACTCGGAGGCATCGTAGGCCAGGCGCACGTCCAGGCCGGAGGGGAGTTGTTCCTCGATGTCCGGCAGCGCCGCCTTCACCAGCCCGGCCACGGTCAGCGGGTTGGCGCCGGGGGACATCTCGATGGCCACGTAGGTGGCCGGCTGGCCCTTGTACATGGCCAGGTGGTCGTAGCTCTGGGAGCCCAGCTCCACACTGGCGATGTCCCGCAGGCGGATAATGGAACCATTGGCCTCCTTCACCACCAGGTCCCGGAACTGGTCCAGGTCCGATACGTCGGTGTCGCTGGTCAGGCTGATCTTGGTGTACTTGCCTTCGGTGTTACCCACGGCCGCCTGGTAGTTGTTGCGCAACAGCACGCTGACCACTTCCTGGGGCGTCATGTCCACCGCCGCCAGGCGCTCCGGGTCCAGCCATGCCCGCAGGGCAAAGGTGCGCCCCAGCAGGTCCGCCTTGCCGACGCCGGCCAGGGCCTGCAGCTTGGGCTGCACCACCCGGGTCAGGTAATCGGTGATCTGGGGTACGTCCAGGTCGTTACTGTAGAAGGCGATATACATCAGTGCCGTGGAGTCCCCGGTCTCGGAGGTGATAACCGGGTCCTGGGCATCCGCCGGCAGCACGTTACGCTGGCTGGCCACCTTGGCCTGGATTTCCGCCAGGGCGGCGTTGGCGTCGTAGTTCAGCTCCATCTTGGCATTGATGGTGGACTGGCCCTGGGAGCTGGTGGAGGTCAGGTAGTCGATACCACTGGCCTCGGCCATGGCCTGCTGCAATGGCGTGGTGATAAAGCCCTTCACCAGCTCGGAGCTGGCACCCGGGTAGGCCGTGGTCACGGTTACCGTGGTGCTTTCAAGCTGTGGGTACTCCCGGATTTCCATCTCCAGGGCGGCACGGGCCCCAAGCAGCAGGATCAACAGGCTGACCACCGTGGCCAGCACCGGCCGGTGGACAAAAACGTCAGTAAAGCGCATTACTCGGACGCCTCCGCCGGCTGCTCATCATCCTGCTGGATCTCGATCGACTGGCCCGCCCGTAGTCGCAACAGGCCCTTGGCCACCACCTGGTCACCTTCCTCAAGCCCCTTCTCAATAGCGACGCGTTCGTCCCGGACCTCACCAGTCTGTACGGAACGACGGTTGACCGTGAGCTGGCCGTCGTCGTTCTCACCAATCAGGAACACATAGTCACCGTAGGTGTTGTAGGACACCGCAGTGCGGGGCAGGGTCAGCACCGGCCGATCTTCCGGCTGGCGCGTCATCACCGTGGCAAACATGCCCGGGCGAAGCTTGCCATCGGGGTTGGCGAGGGTGGCCCGGATACGCACGGTGCGGGTTTCAGGATTCACCGAGGTATTGATGGCGCTGACCTCGCCGGTAAAGGTTTCCCCCGGCACGGCGGCGACGGTCGCCCGAACCTCGTAACCACGGTCAACGCTGGGCAGGTTGCGCTCCGACAGGGTGTAGTCCAGGTAGATGGGATCGAGCATATTGATCTCGACAATCGGCGTGCCGGTGGGGACGTACTCCCCCTGGTCCACAAGCCGCAGGCCCAGGGTGCCGTCGAAGGGCGCGCGGATCACCTTTTTGTTGAGCTGGGCCTCGGCCTCGTTGACCCGGGCACGGGCAGCGTCATAGTTGGCCTTGGCTTCATCGTACTGGGACTGGGACACGGCACGGCGAGGCAGCAGGTTTTCAATGCGCTTGAACTCCTGGGCCGCCAGTTGGGCCTCGGCACGACGGGTTCGCAGGGCAGCTTCGTCGATCTGGGAATCCAGACGGATCAGGATGTCTCCCTGCTCAACGGTATCACCGGATTCAAACCCGATTTCCTCAATGACGCCGGGCACCTCATTGGCCACCCGGATACCGTTGACTGCCTCGACACTCCCCACGGACTTGATGGCGGGTGTCCACTGCTCCAGGGCGACGTTCGTGGCGCTCACCGGTGTCGGCGGCTGGGGCTGGGACATCATCTCCTTCATCTGGCCGAACTGGTAGAACTTGTAGCCGAAAATGCCACCCAGGATAAGACCCAGAAGGACAATGACAATCAGAAAACGGACAAAGGTGCGCATAGGTTAGACATCCTGATCAGAAAACCCGGCCCTGGGATCATGCGGACATGCAACAAGACCGATACCGTAATTGAGGCAATAAACTAACGATGATTATTTCATTATAAAAGCAAGCAAACCAGTGCCTTGCCCAGTTACCCGCCCCTGGAGTCTGCGCGGTAGAAATCGCGCCAGGCGAGAGCATCCCACATTGAGGCCATTTTGACGGTCATTTGAGGCGCAAAGTGGTTCTATGTAACGAAAATGAGCGCTCAAAAGGGACCAATGTGGGGCGGTCGCAGCGGTGCAACTTTCTACCACGCAGGCTCCCAGACTGCCATATCATTTGCTACCGGAGGATGACCAGCGGCTTCTCCGCCGTCTTCAGCATGGTGGTCGTGGTGCTGCCCACCAGGAACTGCCTGATGCGGGAATGGCCATAGGCACCCATCACCAGCATGTCGATATCGTGCTCCGCCTGATAGTGGTGGAGTGCGGGTTCCACATCGCCAGCGCGGATGGCCAGGGTAATCTCCCCGCCCAGGTCCGACAGCATGGCTTCCGCCTGTTTCAGTTGCTCCCAGCGGTCACCGGTTTCCGGTCCGATCATCACGATATGAAGCGGCATGCCCTTGAGAACCGGACTGCCCGCCAGCAGTTCAACGCTGCGGAAGGCGGTCTTGCTGCCATCGAACGCCAGCATCGCACTCTTCGGCGGCGTAAACTCGTCCGGCACCAGCAGGATAGGACGATGCAGGCTGCGGATCACGGTTTCCAGCTGGCTGCCGATGTGCAGGTCACGGTCGGAACTGCTCTCGCCGTGCAGCCCCATGACCAGCAACCGGGTCTGACTTTCCAGGGTCAACAGGGATTCGGTCAGGTCCCCGTGGCGCTGACGCTTGATGACATCGGCGGCACCCGTGTCCATCACCCGCCGTTCCGCCTGCTCCAGCAGGTGGTGGCCCTGCTCCAGGGCAACCTTGCTGCGCTGCTGATCCAGGTCCGCCAGCTCCTCCAGCAGGTGTTCCCGACTGCCGAGGCCGATATTGCCGGCCAGGTCCGGGGCTACCGGGTAGCGCTCCTCGTCGAGCACATGAAGCAGCATGAGGGGAACCCCCATATGCCGACCGGCCCAGGCAGCATAGTCACAGACCGCCGGAGCGGCCCGGGAACCATCGATACAGGCAACGACTCGTAGCATGGCATTCTCGCTCTGATTGTCATTATGGTTGTTATTCTGACCGCGATCGCTATGGCTTTGCGTGTTCTCTGTCATATCAGTGCCCCATCAACTGGTCGACGGCGTCCGGCTTGTCATGCACCCCGAAACGGTCAACGATGGTGGCGCTGGCCTCGTTCAGGCCAATCACCTCTACCTCGGCGCCTTCACGGCGGAACTTGATAACCGCCTTGTCCAGGGCCGCCACGGCGGTGATATCCCAGAAATGGGCCCGGCTCAGGTCAATGATCACCTTATCCAGTGCTTCCTTGAAGTCAAAGGATTCGGTGAACTTTTCCGAGGAACTGAAGAATACCTGGCCCACCACGTTGTAGGTACGGGTATCAGACGTTTCATCGTACTCGGATGTGACCAGCATGTAGTGCCCCACCTTGTTGGCGAAGAACAGGGCCGCCAGCAGCACCCCGGCCAGCACACCGAAGGCCAGGTTGTGGGTGGCCACCACCACGACCACGGTCACCACCATCACGATATTGGTGGACAGCGGATGATCCTTGAGGTTCTTGATGGACCCCCAACTGAAGGTGCCGATGGACACCATGATCATCACTGCCACCAGCGCCGCCATGGGAATCTGCACCAGCCACTGGTCCAGCACCAGCACCATGATCAGCAGGAAAACCCCCGCTGTGAGGGTGGATAATCGTGTACGGCCGCCGGATTTGATATTGATGATGGACTGGCCAATCATCGCACAGCCTGCCATGCCCCCAAGCATCCCTGAACCGATATTGGCAATGCCCTGTCCCCGGCACTCCCGGTTGCGGTCGGAGGTGGTATCGGTCAGGTCGTCTACGATGGTGGCGGTCATCATCGACTCCAGCAGACCAACGACCGCCAGGCCCACGGAATAGGGCAGAATGATCATCAGGGTCTCCAGGGTCAGCGGCACATCCGGCCACAGGAACACCGGCAGGGTATCCGGCAGTTCGCCCATATCCCCCACGGTGCGGATATCCATGCCGTACCACATGGCCACCCCGGTCAACACCACGATGCACACCAGCGGCGACGGAATCAGCTTGCCCACCACCGGCAGGTAGGGGAACAGGTAGATAATGCCCAGGCCCGCCGCCGTCATGGCATAGACATGCCAGGTGACATTGGTCAGCTCCGGTAGCTGGGCCATGAAGATCAGTATCGCCAGTGCATTGACGAAACCGGTGACCACCGAGCGGGACACGAACCGCATCAGGCCGCCCAGTTTCAGGTAACCGGCACCAATCTGCAGTACCCCGGTCAGCAGGGTGGCCGCCAGCAGGTATTCCAGCCCGTGTTCCTTCACCAGCGTCACCATCAGCAGTGCCATGGCACCAGTGGCGGCGGAGATCATGCCCGGGCGACCGCCCACAAAGGCGATTACCACGGCAATGCAGAAGGAGGCATACAGACCCACCTTCGGGTCAACGCCGGCGATAATGGAAAAGGCGATGGCTTCCGGGATCAGGGCCAGGGCCACAACGATACCGGCGAGCAGGTCACCACGAATATTGGACAGCCAGTTGGCTTTGAGGGTTTTCACCATAACAACGGGGTTCCATGGGTTTCAGACATCTTGGGACGCTGGCCGCGCAGCGTGAACATGACAGACAGCTCCCCATGACCCGCCTGGACCAGGCCGGTAGATCGGGAAGGCAGCATGTCGAAAACAGGCCGACTAGGGGAGAGCCGGAATACTAGGGCGGAGTGATCGTCACGATGGGCAGCGTACTGTTCGGTTGATGGATGTCAGGTGCCTGACATATCGGGGGCGCGAAGCTTACCAGAAGCCCGCTCGAAAAGTAACCGGCAGACTCCTAGATCCGGTTCACCTGCTCCAGAAACGCAGCCGGCAGGATGTCGATCACCGGGCGACGGTCGCCACTCACTTCCGGGGCCGGCGCCGATGGTTCGGTGGCAATAATCGATGGCTGCTCGGACCAGTGCAGCAGTTCCAGTTTGCCGTCCGCATTTTCCACCAGCGCGGTGCAGTGCTCCACCCAGTCGCCGTCGTTGCAGTAGAGTCCTTCCTGGCTGCGCAGGAAGCCGGCGGAGTGGATATGGCCGCAGATGAAGCCGTCGTAGTTGCCCTTCTCGGCGGCGGTCAGCGCCGCCAGCTCGAAGCGGCGGATAAAGGTCCGCGCCTTGCCGATACGACCTTTCAGCCAGGCCGCCAGCGACCAGTAGGGCTTGCCCTGCAGACGGCGCCAGGCATTGAACCAGCGGTTAAGCCGCAGCAGCAGGCCGTGGGCCCGGTCCCCCACCAGCAACATCAGCGGGCTGCAGCGCACCACCTGGTCAAACTGATCACCGTGGCACACCATGAACCGTCGGCCATCGGCGGTGGTGTGGATGATCTTCTGGTGCAGTTCCACGCCACTGATGGTCTGACCGCAGAAGCGCCGCATGAACTCATCGTGGTTACCGGGCACGTACACCACCCGCGTGCCGTTGGCGGCCATGGCCAGCAGGCGGTGCACCACCGCCTCGTGGGATTTGGTGAAGTGCACCCGCCGCTGCATGGCGATCAGGTCCACGATATCGCCCACCAGGTACAGGGTGTCGCAATGGACATTGTCCAGGAAATCCAGCAGGTAGTCTGCCTGGCAATCCGGGGTCCCCAGGTGAACGTCGGAAATGAAAACGCTGCGATAGTGTGGCATGTCTGCCCCTGACGGTTACCCTTCTCATGACACAACGTGACAAGCACACATGACGTGTCGGTGACACTTCATGGTCAGTCCTGTGAAGATTGCTCCACAGGGCCTTGGGGAATCCGGGCCGGGTGTAACAAACGGCGATTTCCGGTGTCTGACGGGATAGTCATCAAAGGAAGAAGGGGAATCTGAATGCCACGCCTGCGAATCATCCTCGGCCTTCTGTTGCTGGTGGCCCCCGCCCTCGCTCTGGCCACGGACAATGCCTCACTCTTCCAGCACTACCAGACCCTGCTCGAGCGGCACCTGACCGAACAGGAACTGCCCGGCGACGGTCTTGTCTCCGCGTTCGATTACGAGGAAGCCCTGCGGCAGGAAGACACCCAAACGCTGCTGGGCCAACAGGCGGACGCGCTGGCGGCCTTCGACCCCGCAGGCCTGGCGGGCAAGGCCCGGTCGGTGGCCTTCTGGATCAACGCCTATAACTTTTTCATGATCCACCAGATCCTCACGGAGCGGCCCGACGGTGAGCTGGTGTCGTCAGTGTGGGACTACGGCGGTCGGCTAAACCCATTCCGGGACAATATCTTCCAGCGTTCCCTGTTCACCATTGGCGGCCAGGACTACAGCCTCGACCAGATGGAAAAGGACATCCTGCTGGGTGAGGGTTACCAGCAAAGAGGCTGGATGGATGCCCGGGTGCATTTCGCCGTCAACTGTGCTGCGGTGGGCTGTCCGCCACTGCGGAAAGCCATCTACACCGAAGACAACCTGGAAACCCTGCTGACGGAGAACACCCGGCTGGCCCTGAATACCCCCCGACATCTGACCATCGACGGCAGCACCCTGAGGCTCAGCGCCATCTTCGACTGGTACCGTATGGATTTCGGGGAGGAAGCCGGCTCGGTCAGGAGCTTTATCCGGCAGTGGGCAGACACCGATGTCGGCGCCCGGGCGAACCAGACCAATGCCATTGATTACATCGACTATGACTGGGCCCTGAACCAGCCCGACAACTTTCCGGAGTTGTCGCAATAACCGGCCCTGATCGATCCAATCCCCGGATTCACACAGGATTGGTGGCCAGGATTTTCTTCAGGAAGTCCTTTGTCCTGGGATCCTGGGGGTGATAGAAGATCTCGCTGGGCGGCCCCTGCTCCACGATCCGCCCGCCATCAATGAAGATCACCCGGTCGGCTACGTCCCGGGCAAACGACATTTCATGGGTGACCACCATCATGGTCTGGCGTTCGGCGGCCAGCTTTTTCATCAATCCCAGCACTTCTTCCACCCACTCCGGGTCGAGGGACGAGGTGGGTTCGTCAAACAGGATCACCTCGGCACCGGCGGCCATGGCCCGGCCAATACCCACCCGTTGCTGCTGGCCACCGGACATGGACGCCGGGTAGGCATCCGCCTTGTCGGCCAGGCCAATCTGTTCCAGGATCTCCCGGGCCCGCCGATGGGCCTTTTCTTTCGGCCATCGGTCCACCACCAGCAGGCGTTCGGCGATGTTCTGTAATGCCGTCTTATTGGCGAACAGGGCATAGTTCTGGAACACAAACGCGGTTCGCCGGCGCATGGAGAGGATATCCGCCCGGCTGGCCCGGTTCACATCCACCGTCAGGTCACCCACGGTCATGGTGCCTGAGGTAGGTTGCTCCAGGAAGTTGACGCAGCGCAGCAGGGTGGATTTCCCGGTGCCCGAGGGACCGATGATGACGACGATTTCGCCCTTCTCAATTGTCAGGTCAATCCCGTCGAGGACCACCGTCTTGCCAAAGTGCTTGCTGAGTGAGTCCAGTCTGATCATCGGCTATAGGCCCGGTTCAGGCGAATTTCCAGGTAGTGCTGGAGCTTGGACAGCAGCTCCACCACGATCCAGTACATGATGGCCGCGACGATGAAGGCCTCGAAGTACAGGAAGCTGCCGGACGCCTCCTTCTGGGTCGCCCCCATCAGTTCCGTCACCCCCAGGGTGAAGGCCAGGGAGGTGGCCTTGATCATGTCGATGAAGTAGTTCATCAACGTGGGCAGCGCCACCCGGGTGGCCTGGGGCAGGACGATCCGCCGCATCAGTTGGCCGTTGGTCATGCCGATGGACAGCGCCGCTTCGGTCTGACTGCGATCCACCCCGATGATGGCCGCCCGGATGGACTCCGCCATATAGGCGGAGAAGTGCATGGTCAGGCCCATGATGGTCGCCGTAATGCCGTCAATCACCGTCAACGCGCTGACTAGCTGCGGCAGGCCGTAATAGAACAGGAACAGCTGCACCAGCAGCGGCGTACCGCGAAAAAACGAAATGAACAGGATGGTCAACTGGTTGAGCACGGGAATACGCAACACCCGGACAACCGCGAACAGGCACGCCAGGATGAGGGCCAGCACCATGCCCACGCCGGCAAGCTCCAGTGTCAGGGGCAGGTACCGCAACAGGATGGGTATCAGCCCGATCATGTACTCGACGTTCAGGACGTCCATAGTGAAAGCCGCCTAGGTGCGCCCCTCAGGGCCGGGTGATATCGGTGCCGAACCATCGCTCGGAGATCGCCTTGAGGGTGCCATCCTCCCGCAGGGCCGCCAGGGCCTGGTTCACCTCGTCACGAAGGGCCCGGCCCTGGTCCGTGTCCCGAAAGGGGTAGGCGTTGGTGATCTGTGAGAAAGTCGGCCCGGCCAGTGCCAGCGGCAGGGGCTTGTCCTTGATAATCTGGCTGGCACTGACCCGGTCCATCACAAACGCATCAACCCGGCCCAGGGCGGTATCCCGCTCGATATTGCTGTCGTAGGTCTTGATGTCGATCTGGTCGGCGTAGGGCAGCTCCTGCAACAGGTCCTCGAAGTTGGAACCAAGGTTCACGGCCACGGTCTTGCCCTTGAGATCCTCCACCCCGTTGATCTCCGTGTTGCCCTTCTTCACCACCACCTGGGCACCATCGTAAACATAGGGGTCACTGAAGATATAGGCCTGCTGGCGCTCTTCGGTGATGGTGATCTGGTTCGCCACGGTATCGATACGCCCGGACTCGAGCATCCCGAACAGGCCGGAGAAATTGGCGGTCTGATAGTCCACCTCTCGCCCCATCTTCTGGGCCAGGGCCTCCATTACGTCCACCTCGAAGCCCCGGAGCTGATCCTGCTCAACAAACGTGAAGGGGAAGTACTGGCCCGACATGCCCACGCGCAGGGGATCCTCCTGGGCGAGCAATGGCTGACTGGATAACAGGGAAATTGCAATCAGGACATTCATCAAAAGCGGTTTCATGGAACCTCCTAGCCATTGGTGCTGTTACCAACAGCATAGACCCGGGTTGAGGGTGAGCAATCACTCCGTTTCGGGCAACGCGACTGAGCCCCGATGGGAAAGGACGCCTTCAACGTAAATGTAGAGGGCCCCCTAACCAATCAGCCAGGGTCGGCCACACCCGGAGACCATGGCGGGCGGGGACCATGTCCCCGGTGCTGTGTTCAACACAAACCACAGGCACCAGGAGAACGAGGAGATTGCAAGGTGGAGGTGAAACCTAGCGAAGATTCGGATTCAGGGTGTAGGTTCCGGTTACCCGCTCGCTGGCCAGCACATGTCCTTCCATGGCCTTGCTGACGGCTTCACCATCGAACTCGCCGTCGAGTCCCAGGGTTTCCACATCCAGGGCATGCACCTCGAAGTGATAATGGTGGATCAGCTCGTCGTTCCAGGGCGGGCAGGGGCCGTCATAGCCACCGTAGGTCCCCGCCATGTCCGGGTTGCCAGCCAGGAACTGGGTAAAGTTGTTGACGCCACGGATGCCGATGGGGCCGGGGCCCGGCTCCTTGCCCTTGGGGCTGACACCGTCGCTGTCCTCACCTTCCGGAATTCGGTTAACGGACGCGGGGATATCCACCAGCAGCCAGTGGAAGAAATCCACCCGCGGGATCTCGTTGGACACCACCTTGCCTTCCTGGTTGACGTCGTCGGCAATGCTGGGCACATCGGGGTCAAACATCATCACCACAAAGCTCTTGGTGCCTTCCGGGGCGTCCTCCCAGGTGACTTCCGGGTTGCGGTTGGGACCGAAGCTCATATGGTCCTCTTCGCTGTATACGCCAAACGCAAATTTCTCGGGGACCGGCTGGCCCTCGGTAATGCCATTAAAGTGAACCTTCATGGTTTGCTCCTGTAGGCTTTCGATCAGTTACCCGGTTTTAGCAGTTGCGCTGAGGGCTTGTCCAGATCACCCCCGGCGGAACGATTCCGGTATATCTATCACTGTAAGGCTATAGTGGCCAAAAAAAAGGGCACACAACGGTATACATGCCCTGGGCGCCTTTACGCAGACACCCGCCACGCACTAACCTCTTGGGATTACACGATCCACGAGAGAGACACATCATGACCGACGACAAGCGACGCCGTCATTCCGCCCCGGTGGTTGACGGCCTGGGCAAGTCCGCCAGCCGCGCCATGCTGCGGGCGGTGGGCTTCACCGATGAGGACTTCCGCAAGCCGCAGGTGGGCATTGCCTCCACCTGGAGCAACCTCACCCCCTGCAACATGCATATCGACGGCCTGGCGCGGGAGGCCGCCAAAGGCGCCGACGGGGCCGGGGGCAAGAGCCTGATCTTCAACACCATTACCGTGTCCGACGGTATCGCCAACGGCACCGAGGGCATGAAGTATTCGCTGGTGTCCCGGGAGGTCATTGCCGATTCCATCGAGACCACAGCCGGCTGCGAGGGCTTCGATGGCCTGGTGGCCATCGGGGGCTGCGACAAGAACATGCCCGGCTGCGTCATGGGCCTGGCCCGCCTGGACCGGCCCTCGGTGTTTGTCTATGGCGGCACCATCCAGCCCGGTGAGAACCATACCGATATCATCTCGGTATTCGAGGCGGTGGGTGCCCACGCCCAGGGCAATATGGACCTGATCGAGGTGAAGCAGATCGAGGAAACCGCCATTCCCGGCCCCGGCTCCTGCGGCGGCATGTACACCGCCAACACCATGGCGTCCGCCATCGAGGCCATGGGCATGAGCCTGCCCGGCAGCTCCGCCCAGAATGCCGTCTCCGACACCAAGCTGGCCGACTGCGAGGCCGCCGGCGCGGCGGTACTCAAACTGCTGGAGAAGGACATCAAACCCTCGGAGATCATGACCCGGGAGGCCTTCGAGAACGCCATCACCGTGGTGATCGCCCTGGGCGGCTCCACCAACGCCGTGCTGCACCTGCTGGCCATGGCCAGCACCATCGGTGTCGAGCTTTCCCTGGAAGATTTCGAACGTATCGGTAAGCGGGTACCGGTGCTGGCCGACCTGCGTCCCTCCGGCCACTACATGATGTCGGAGCTGGTGGCCATCGGTGGCATCCAGCCGCTGATGAAGATGCTACTGGACCGGGGCATGCTCCATGGCGACTGCCTGACCGTCACCGGCAAGACCCTGGCGGAGAACCTGGCGGACGTCGAGCCCTACCCGGACAGCCAGGACATCATTCACGCCTTCGACAATCCCATCAAGGAAGACAGCCACCTGCGCATCCTCTACGGCAATCTGTCGCCTACCGGGGCCGTGGCCAAGATCACCGGCAAGGAAGGCACCCACTTTACCGGCAAGGCCCGGGTGTTCCATTCCGAGGAGGAAGCCCAGGAGCGCATCATGGACGGCACCGTGGTGGCCGGCGATGTGCTGGTGATCCGCTATGAAGGCCCCAAGGGCGGCCCTGGCATGCGGGAGATGCTCACCCCCACCTCCGCCATCATGGGCAAGGGCCTGGGTAGCGATGTGGCCCTGATCACCGACGGCCGCTTCTCCGGCGGCAGTCATGGCTTCGTGGTGGGCCATATCACCCCGGAAGCCGCCGAGGGTGGCCCCATCGCGTTGGTGGAGAACGGTGATACAATCACCATCGATGCGGTCAACAACACCATCGAACTGGACATCTCCGATGACGAGATGCAGCGGCGGCGTCAGGCCTGGCAGGCACCCGCCCCCAGGAAGACCCGGGGCGTGCTGGCCAAATATGCCCGCACAGTCAGTTCCGCGTCCGTCGGTGCGGTGACCGACTTGCCATAACAACCAGAGAGTGCACGACCCTGTCACGCTCACTCGCCAGTTTGCAATAGCTCTGTGCAACTACGTACCCGATAGATATGTAGTGTGCTAATGGGATATCGTAAACTGGCACGCGAGCGTACAGGTCGAAGGCCCGATGGACCGGGCCAGAACCATCAACGCTCCCCCGATAGTCCCCCTGTCGACCAAGAGTGATGAGAGCCAGCCGTCCTGTCATTGAGGGCGTCTGCCTGTCCTCACTTACAGGAAAGCTGTCTATGGAACATACCCATCATATTGTCGTGGTCGGCGGCGGCGCCGGCGGCCTGGAACTGGTCACGCGCCTGGGCAACAAGCTCGGCCGCAAGGGCAAGGCCCGTATCACCCTGGTGGACGCCGGCCTGACCCATGTCTGGAAACCCCTGCTCCATGAAGTGGCCTCCGGCTCCCTGGACGCCAGCGCCAACGAGATCAACTACCGGGCCCACGCCCGCAAGCACCACTACGAATTCCAGCTTGGTCGCATGTCCGGGATCGACCGCCAGAACCACCGTATTGTCATCGCCCCCTTCCTGGACGAGGACGGCGACGAAGTCGTACCGGAGCGGCATATCCACTACGACACCCTGGTGATCTCGGTGGGCAGCACCGCCAATGACTTCGGCACCCCCGGCGCAAAGGATCACTGCCTGTTCCTGGACAGCCTGCCCCAGGCCCGGCGCTTCCATAACCTGCTACTCAATGCCTTCCTGCGCACCAACCACGATGCCAAGGAAGGCCAGGACCACCAGCTTCCCATCACCATCATCGGTGCCGGCGCCACCGGCGTGGAACTGGCGGCAGAACTGCGGCTGGCATCCCGCGAGCTGCCGGTCTATGGCATGAACCATCTTGCCCCGGAGGATATCCGCATCTCGGTGATCGAGGCGGCGGACCGTATCCTGCCGGCACTGCCCGGCCGCCTGTCCCTGGCCGCCACCCGGGAGCTGGAGCGCCAGGATGTGCGGGTGCTGACCGGCCAGCCGGTGTCCGAGGTACGCGAGAACGCCATCGTGATGAAGGATGGCACCGAGATCCCTTCCCAGATGACCATCTGGGCCGCCGGCATCAAGGCCCCGGAGTGGCTCGGCCAACTGGACCTGGAAACCAACCGGGGCAACCAGCTGGTGGTGAAACAGACCCTGCAGTCGGTCACCGACCCGGACGTGTTCGCCCTGGGTGACTGCGCCGCCTGCCCGCAACCGGATTCCGATCGTCCGGTACCACCCCGGGCCCAGGCCGCCCACCAGCAGGCGGATACCCTGTTCAAGACCCTGCGACATCGTATCGAGGGCGGCGAACCGGTGCCTTTCGTCTATCACGACCATGGCTCGCTGATCAATTTCAGCCGCTACACTACCGTGGGTAACCTGATGGGCAACCTGTCCGGTCGCTCCATGTATGTGGAAGGCAAGGTGGCCCGGCTGTTCTATGCATCGCTGTACCGCATGCACCAGAACGCCCTGCACGGGCCGCTGCGAACCGCCATTATCTGGGCCATGGACCGGGTCAGCCGGGCGATGCAGCCCCGACTGAAACTGCACTGACACTGGAGCTTAACCCAAGGAAAGAAAGGGCCGGACCAACTCATCCGGCCCGGCAGGATGTATCAGAATTTCTTGCGCTCGACGGTCCAGCCTGATGCGTCGCAGGCGCCGGTAAACACCTCGGCGGTATCAGTGATACCACTGCGACACACTCTACGCCAAGCAGATGGGAAGGCTGGAGCGGGTGAAGGGAATCGAACCCTCGTCTTAAGCTTGGGAAGCTTCTGCTCTACCATTGAGCTACACCCGCGCTGGCCTCAATATAAGCCCGCCCGCCAAGACAGGCAATACCCGGTAACATACCGTGTTCGCAGGGGCTAAGAGTCAGCTAGTATTTAGGGAGTCTCCCGACGGTTCCAGGATCACATGCCTCCACGGTGGTCCGGGCGTATTGGAGACTGGTTGGAAGTCACCCCGCTTGGAGAGTTAATGGACCCCCATCTGATCCTTATCGGCGCCGCCATGCTTGTGATGAGCATCCTGCTCAGCCCGCTGTCAAGCCGGGTGGGCATGCCGGTACTGCTGATTTTCCTGGTGGTGGGCATGATGATGGGGGAAGACGGGGCCGGGGGCATCCGTTTCGATGATTTTGAACTGGCCTTTGTCATCGGCAACCTGGCCCTGGCAGTCATCCTGCTGGACGGCGGCATGCGGACCCGGGCCGAAACCTTCCGGGTGGGCCTGAAGCCTGCCCTGGTACTGGCTACCATCGGTGTGTTCGTGACCGCTGCCCTGGCAGGTCTGTGCGCCTGGCTGGTGTTCGACCTGCACTGGATGGTAGCCCTGCTGATCGGCGCCATTATTTCGTCCACCGATGCGGCGGCGGTGTTCTCTCTCCTGCAGGGCCACGGCCTGCACCTCAATGAACGGGTCAGTGCCACCCTGGAAATCGAGTCCGGCTCCAACGACCCCATGGCCATCTTCCTGACCCTGATGCTGGTCAGCCTGCTCAGTGCCAACGGCGCCTCCAGCCTGGCCGACGGACTGCTGATGCTGGTACAGCAGTTCGGCATCGGCACCATTGTCGGAGTGCTGGGTGGTTTCCTGATCGTGGAAATGGCCAACCGGGTACGACTGACACCGGCGCTGTATCCGTTGATGGTAGGAGCAGCCGGGTTGTGCGTTTTCGCCGGCACCAACATCGTCGGCGGCAGCGGCTTTCTCGCCATCTACCTGTCCGGGGTCATCGTGGGCAATCGCCCGGTACGGATGATGCCCATGATCCTCCAGGTTCATGACGGCCTCGCCTGGCTCGCTCAGCTTTGCCTGTTCCTGATGCTCGGGTTGCTGGTCAATCCGTCGGACCTGTTGCCACTGGCCGGTGGCGGCCTGGTGCTAGCTCTGACCCTGATCTTCGTGATCCGGCCACTGGCAGTGTTTGGCACACTCTGGCCGTTCGGGTTCAACCTGCGTGAGCTGTTCTTCATAAGCTGGGTAGGACTGCGGGGGGCGGTGCCCATCGTGCTGGCGCTGTTTCCGATCATGGCCGGTCTGCCGGAGGCACGGGATATTTTCCACTTTGCGTTCTTTATCGTGCTGGTGTCCCTGATCGTCCAGGGAACCTCACTGGCGCCACTGGCCCGCAAGCTGAACCTGGAGGTGCCCTCCACCGGGGAACCCTATCGCCGCCTGCCACTGGATGTGCCCGCCACCGGCGACCACGAGCTGATGCTGTTCCCGCTCAGGGGGGATCGCTGGGAAGACCCACGCCCCCTGGGCCAGCTATCGTTGCCGGATAACACCGCCATTGCCGGTGTATTCCGTGATCGCCAGTGCCTGCAGCCGACACCGGACCTGAAGATATCCCAGGGCGATGTGGTAGCGGTGTTTGCGGTGTCGTCCGCCCTCAAGGAACTGGGTAAATCACTGTCAGGCAGGCAGCCACCACGGCACCTGGCGGACCGCGCCTTCTTTGGTGACTTCGTACTGAACGGGGATGCCCTGCTGGGAGATGTGGAGCAGGTGTACGGGATCGAGTTCGACGAACTGCCCCCGGAGCTGTCCCTGGCGGAATGTTTTGCCAAGCGCACCAAAGGCCACCCGGTGGTGGGTGATAAGGTCACCCTCGGGCCGGTCATACTGGTGGCACGGGCGACAGACGCCGACCAGGTCACCAAGGTGGGCCTGAAAATGACGGACGCCTGACACCAGGCGGAAACACTCTGCAACCCTGGCAAGGTTTTGTGACATATCCCCACAAAAGTTACCTGCGTGCAACCTTAGCTTTGTGCTATAAGATAGCGGAATCGTGACCAATTCAGACCCGATATCCATAGAGCCATGCGTATTTTACTTTCTAGCTTACATACATATATAGCCGTTCCGGTGCTCCTGGCCCTCACTATCCTGGCCAGCGGAGCCCAGGCTGCCGGCAACCGCACGCTCGCCATGGCGGAGACCGGCACCACAACGGACATCAATCAGCTTGTCGTGCACAAGGACGAGCGTCGTCTTTATCTGATGTCCAACGATCAGATCATCCGCAGCTATCGCATCTCCCTGGGCAAAACACCGGAGGGTCACAAGCTGTATGAGGGTGATAGCCGCACGCCGGAAGGCAGTTACACCATCGACTTCCGCAACCCCAACAGCGAGTATTACAAGTCGATCCGCATTTCCTACCCCAATCACAAGGACCGGAAACTGGCCGAGGCCTGGGGCCTGCAGCCCGGTGGCAATATCATGATCCACGGCCTGCCCAACGACGTGGGAGACATGGCCTTTGCCTATCAGGGCCTGGACTGGACTGACGGGTGTATTGCCGTCACCAACGAGGCAATGGACGAAATCTGGCGGCTTGTCGAGGTGGGAACACCGATCCGCATACTTCCCTAATACCCCCTAAAAACGCCGCAGATTCATAAAGTTCCTGAACCTATACTTAAGTTTATGTAATTACCTAAGAATTTTTACGTATCCCGAGTTAACATTTTTGTGTGGAGTGTTTTACACTGTTTATGAATCCGGTGGGCATCTACCGGAACCGACATAACAGGATGTTATTCATTCAGAACTTCTGCACCACAGGAAGTATAACGACCAACAAGGGGATACTAGACATGCGTAAGTTGACGATCGCAGGGTTTGCACTGGCCACCGCACTGACTGCCGGTTGTGCCACAACTGATCAGGCTGCTATCGATGAGGCGACTGCAACTGCCAACTCCGCAGAGCAGACCGCCAGCAACGCCCTGAGCACTGCAAACAACGCCGACCGCAAGGCCAACACTGCCCTGCGTCGTGCCGAGCAGGCCCTGGCAGAAGCGAAAGAAGCCCAGAAGTCTGCAGACGAAGCAAACGAGCGCGCTCGTCGTATGCTTCAGCAGTCCAGCCAGAAGTAATGGCTGGATAGCATCTGCAAAGACGGAGGCCGGCACTAGCCGGCCTTTTTTATGGCTGCCATCCCGTCAGGTTTACGAATCCTCCTTGTCCGGATCATCCGGTGCCGCGCGGGGCGCCCCGGCACCCGCCGCCTTCTTCCTGAAAGCTTCCATCAGATCCATGGGTAACGGAAAAACGATCGTCGAAGAATTGGCGTTGTTGGTGCTCATATCGGACAGCGTCTGCAGATAGCGCAACTGCATGGCACCTGAGTCGGTGGACATGACTTCCGCTGCCTCCACCAGTTTCTTCGAGGCCTGCAGTTCGCCTTCGGCGTGGATCACTTTGGCCCGGCGCTCACGTTCCGCTTCCGCCTGGCGGGCAATGGCGCGGATCATGGACTCGTTCAGGTCCACGTGCTTGATTTCCACATTGGCCACCTTGATGCCCCAGTCCTCGGTCTGGGCGTCGATAATCTCCTGGATGTCCGAATTAAGCTTGTCCCGCTCCGACAGCATCTCGTCGAGGTCATGCTTGCCCAGCACCGAACGAAGCGTGGTCTGGGAAAGCTGGCTGGTGGCGGACCCGAAATCCTCAACCCGCAGGATAGCCTTCTCCGGATCCACCACCCGGAAGTAGAGCACGGCGTTCACCCGCACCGTCACGTTATCCTTGGAGATCACATCCTGGCTGGGCACGTCCAGGGTAATGACCCGCAGGTCCACCCGCGTCATCTGCTGGATGCCCGGAATGATGATAATCAGCCCAGGCCCCTTCACACCCTGGAAACGCCCCAGGAAGAACACCACACCCCGCTCGTACTCCGGCAGGATGCGGATGGCCGAGCCCAGGATGATCAGTAGCACCACCGTGGGTGCAATCCAGGGAATCAGTTCACCGATCATAATGCCTCCTTACTGTCATGCGGCCCGTCTCCGGGGCTCACTGTTACCGTCAGGCCGTCAACCCGGTCAACCCGCAGCCACTGGCCACGGGGTACCGGTTCATCGCTGACGGCCTTCCAGCGTTCTCCACCGAGTTGTACGTGACCGCGATAGTGGTCCCCATCACGCTCGAAATCGTCCAGCGCCCGGCAACGCTCCTCGCTCATGTGCTCCATACCCACGGCCGGGGCCTTGCGACGCAGCCCCATGAACCGGGTCACGGTCCACAGGATAAAGCCGCCCGCCACCGCCGCCGTGCCACCGATCGCCGGCAGCGAAATGTTCTGGTGACTGCCATCCATCAGGATAACGGACCCGAGCACAAAGGCGATGATGCCGCCGATACCCAGCATGCCAAAGCTGGGCATGAACGCCTCCCCCACGATGAATGCCAGCCCCAGCAGGATCAGCGCCAGGCCGGCATAGTTCACCGACAGCACCTGGAAGGCGAACAGGGCCAGTACCAGGCAGATGGCGCCGATCACGCCTGGATACACGCTACCGGGGTTAGCCAGCTCAAAGATGATGCCGTAGAAACCGATAATCATCAGGAAATAGGCGATGTTGGGGTCGGTGATCACAGACAGCAGGCGGGTGCGCCAGTCCGGCTTCTGGCGCACGATGGTGAGGTTCTGCGTATCCAGGGTCTGCTGGCCGGTAGCCATGACCACAGAGCGGCCATGGATCTGGTTCAGCAGGTCATTCAGGTCGGCGGCCACCACATCGATGACGTTCTGCTCCAGGGCGTCCTCAGCCCCCAGGTTCACCGCCTCCCGGACCGCCCGTTCGGCCCAGTCCGCGTTGCGCCCGTGGCGGTCCGCCAGTCCACGGATGTAGCTCACCGCATCCTCCATGACCTTGCGCTCCATGGCGGTGCTGTCATCGGAGGACGATTCACTGGCATCCTCGGCGCTTTCACCATTGCCGGAAGGGGTATCGTCGTTATTGTCAGGAGGATCGCTGCTGCCGGGCATACCGCCCATCTGCACCGGCGTTGCCGAGCCCAGGTTAGTGGCCGGTGCCATCGCGGCCACATGGCTGCCATAAAGGATATAGGTACCGGCACTGGCCGCCCGGGCGCCGGACGGGCTGACCCAGGTGACCACCGGCACGTCGGAGGCGAGGATGGTCTTGATGATGGAACGCATGGAATTCATCAGGCCACCGGGGGTATCCATCCGCAGGACAACCACGGCGGCGTCCTGCTCACTGGCCTGCTCGATCCCGCGGACCACGTAGTCCATGGTGGCCGGCCCGATGGCCCCGTCTACCGACAGGACAACGGCAGAACGGCTGGAGGACGATTGCGCCAGCACCCACTGGCCGACAGACAGCCCGAAGGCCAGCACCATCAGCCCGGCCCACAGGCCAATGCGAAACCGCGAGGGTTCTGTCGGGGTTCTGAGTCTATCCATTCCGTGCTCCCATGCATGGAACTATCGACCACCACCCCGTTTAACGCCAGTCAACTTGCTCCGACGGATGCTACTCAGAACCAGCGCTGCGGAGAGGGCGGGGATGTTTCGGATGGACGGGTGGAAACCTGCTCCGGGCGCTCACCCGCCGCTGCCGCATCGCCATCACGACTGGCGACCCGGGGCACCCTTTCCCCTATCATACGGGGAATACCGTCGGCCTTATCAACCGTCAGTTCCACGGCCCGGCGCTGGACCTCCAGTCCGTCCACTTCTTCGGTAACACTGGCGAGCTTTTCGGTAACCTGTTGCCAGAGCTCTTCCTTCTCCGCTTCGGTGTACTTCTCATCGGAGCGATGGACTTCCAGCCACAGTTGCCCATTCTGCATACCCACCTTGACCGGCTGGCGTATTACCTGGACCGGGGTGCCCTTGCCCACCTGCTGCGCAAACCCGGTGATATCTTCATTGTACATGCGGAAACAGCCGTGGCTGACCTGGGTACCAACACCGAATCCCTTGTTGGTGCCATGGATCAGGTAGCCGTCCTCACTCAGGATCAGGGCATAGGGCCCCAGGGGATTATCCGGCCCGGGTGGGATCATGCGCGGCAGGTACTCGCCGTTGGCTTCATACTCAGCCCGGATACTGGCCGGTGGGTACCAGGCGGGGGATGCCACTCCCAGAGTCACTTCAGCATCGGTGATGGGGGATGGGTTGTCATCAGTGCCCACCCCGACCGGAAATACCTGAACGCCACCATCGCGGAAATAATAGAGGCGGTATTCCGCCAGATTGATCACAATGCCCTCACGCCGGGAATCCGGCAGGACATATTTGCGGGGCAGGGTAATACGGGTGCCGTCCCCGGGAAGCCAGGGATCAATATCGGGGTTGGCCTTGACCAGCTCCAGGTAACCCAGGCTTCGCTGGCTGCCAATGGCGGCGAAGGTATCTTCTTCCCGGGTCGTCATGGTCTGAAGCTTGCCCGCCAGGTCGCCTTCCAACACCCAGACCGGGGATTCCGGACGAGTCTGCTCACCAGACTCGTCGGCTTGCCCGGTTTGTGCAGGGCTTGCCTCGGACGATGCACTCCGGGCCTGCCGGCCATCGGTGTCCGCCTCGGCCATGGCCGAGGCGGCCCCCATCCACATCAGCAGGCTGACAACCGTGATTCCGATACCTTTGGTGTTGACCATTCTGGTGTTCCCGATATGACTGTAAGCCCGCTGCCGGGGCTCGTTAACTCTTGTGTATGACACCCCGACACAACCGGAGTTCCGGGGTGCCGGTTCCGACCGACACGGCTCATAGTCCATTGTAGGCTGCCACAACCGTAATAATAGCCAGGCAGACAAACAGAATACTGGCGCCGATCCTCGCGGTCGCCATCGGCAGCCGCTGCATCAGCCATTTTCCGGCCACAATAACCGGAATGTTTGCCAACAGCATACCAACCGTGGTGCCCACGATCACCCAGAAAGTAGCGTCGTATCGCGCCGCCAGTACCACCGTTGCCACCTGGGTCTTGTCACCGATCTCTGCCAGGAAGAACATTACCGTGGTGGCAGCGAAGGCTCCCAGGCCCAGCAGGGTCGACTCGTCGCTGTCGTCCCGGTCCGGGAACAGCAGCCACAGGGCGATGGCCAGGAAACTGAACGCCACCAGCCACGGCACCCATTCCTGGGGTAACCAGCTCGCCACCCAGGCACCCAGCAACGCGGAAAGCCCGTGATTCACCAGCGTAGCCACCAGGATTCCCATGATAATCGGTGTACGGCGGTGGAATCGGCTGATCAGGAAAAGCGATAACAACTGGGTCTTGTCGCCAATTTCAGCAATGGCGACTGACAGGGTAGAAGCGAGAAAGGCATCCATGATGTTTACAGGGCTCCAAGGCGGATCATCGAGACACAGGAAGCCATCACTCTCCGCCTATCGGAAGTGACAGCTCCCCGGGTCTTGCCAGTTCCGCCTGGCACTGCCTTTCAGCAATGCCCGGGAACGTGATGGCCATGGGGATGTACCCCAAGTATGTTGACCATCACCCACAGCATGTCACTGCTGCGGAGACTACTCCCCCGAAGGAGATCAAGAGCATAGCGGGCCGGCGACAGAATCTCAACCGGCACAACCTGACTATTTTTTCAGGTTGACGGCGTTTTCCATCACCCGTTCGAAGATACCAAGGGCCACTTCCAGGTCCTTGTCCTCGATGCCGGTCAGCAGTTCATCCCGCAGTATATCGCCACGCTCGTTCAGGTCCTTCATGAACCGCTCGCCAGCGCTGGTCAGGTACAGCCGACGGGCACGTCGGTCACGCTTGCAGGGCCGGCGTTCGATCAGACCCTGTTCTTCCAGGCTGTCGAGCAAACGCACCAGGGTGGGGTTCTCGATGGCCATAAGGTGAGCCAGCTCCCGCTGTGTCAGCCCTTCGCCACCACGCTGGAGATACACCATGGTGGACCAGCGCGCCTGGGTCACCCCCAGGTCCTTGAGGCGCTCATCCAACAACTTGCGCCAGCGTCGGGTTATCCGGGCAACGGCGAACGGAAACTGGTCTCGGATAGTCTGCTGATCCATGTGTCTTTGTCCTGTGGCCTGTCGATTCAGCAATAGTAAGCTAATCATTGAGACGAACACAAGTTACACATTGATCATACTTGTGCCAGATCAAATAGCGTCAGCCTGTCTGCCTGACCTCCTCCATATCCACTTCCGGGCCTGGATGGAAATCCTCGTTGCGGGGGTCGATTTCCGCCAGTACCGACGACGCTTCCGGCATGGTCGCCACGAAGTGCTCCTGCTCCGCCACGGGCACGTCCGGTGTGTGGCTGATCCGGTAACTGGTGGCGATGGCCAGCAATACCAGGAACCCCGCACTGCCCCAGAACAGCCCAGAAGGTCCGAGGGCCCCCATCAACTCGGCCATGACAATGGGACCGATAACACTGCCGATCCCGTAACTCAGAAGCAGCGTGGCACTGGCCGCCACGATCTGGTGCGACTCCAGCCGGTCATTGGTGATGGCCACCGCAATGGGGTAGAGACTGGCGGAAAACCCGGTGAACACCCCCACCAACACCATTAACACCGGAATGCTCGCGCTACCGGTCGTTGCCACCACCACAGCGGTCGTGGAGGCAATCATGGAGGCCATGAACATCACCCGCCGCCGATCGAAGCGGTCGCAGATGCGCCCCAGGGGCCAGGCAAGGAGCATGGCGGCGACGATGGCCACCGCCATGAACACCGAGGTCTTTGACACATCCAGACCGGCCATGGTGGCGTACACCGGACCCAGGGCGTAAAAAGAGCCAATCAGCACCCCGCACACCAGCGCCCCCGCCGCACCGGTGAAGGAATCCCTGGCCAGAGTAAAGAAGGATAACCGTTCGGCGGACTCAATCACCGGCGCGTCCATCTGGGTGAGGGAGAGCGGAATAAGTGCCAGGGTCAGCAGGATAGCCGCCAGGGTAAAGGGCATGAAGTTGGCCGGATCCCCCAGGTTGACCACCAGTTGGCCACCTGCCGCCGAAATGTAAAACACGATCTGGTAGACCGCGAACAGGGCGCCGCGGTTACTGCTGGTGGCCCGGCTGCTGAACCAGCTTTCAATCACCACCAGCACACCGGCGATGCTGAAACCCGAAAGAATCCGCAAAAGCGCCCAAAGCACCATGGTGACCGACAGGGGGTAGATGAGAGCGGTGACCGCTGCCAGCGCTGCAAACACGGCAAAGGCACGGATATGGCCGACACGGGTGATGACCCGGTGCACATAGAGGGTCCCCAGGACAAAACCCACGGAATAGCACACCAGAACCCAGCCGATCACCGACGGCTCCACACCTTCAATACTCAGACGGATACCCAGCAGGGTTGTCAGAAAGGCATTGCCACTGACCAGAAGCAGGATGCTCAGGATCAGCGCCGACAGTGACGCCACCATTCGGGTCATCGGTAACTCTCCGGGAAGGGTACGGTTTTTCGCAAGGACCCGCGTTCCACGGGCAATCAGGTGCCGAATCAACAGCAACCTTCATTTAAGCATCCATTGGCATTCGCAGCTATTACGCAGATGCCGAAACCCTCTTCTGAATGCTTTCCAAAAACCTCTGGAAGGCGCTCTGCGCCTGCGTTTTACAAAATTTTACATTAAGGGCCCGTAACACACCGACGTACCTTAATGCTGCTAACATCGGTCGGGTGATCATGGATCGGTCGCTGTCGACCCGACCTCTGTTAGCCATCACCAAGAGCCCGACACTATGAAAAAAACGGAATGGCCCATTCGCTGGGATCTGCTGCTGCGTTATCGTCTGATAGAAATTGTTGCCCTCTGGGAAGGTCGTCTTACTACCAATCACATCTGCCACGGTTTTGGCATTGGCCGTCAGCAGGCGTCAAAGGACATCAATACCTATCTGAGAGAACTGGCACCCGGCAACCTGGTGTACGACAGGCACTTGAAAGGCTACATCCCCGCCACGGATTTCCAGCCCGTGGTTACGCGGGGACAGCCGGAAGAGTATCTGGAACTGGCCTGCCGGCACCAATCACTGAGTGACTGCTTTGAGAATCTCGACATCGGACTGCCGGACAGCTGTGTGGTGCGGGCCCCCTGCCGTCAAGCCAGCCCCGAAGTCACCCGCGCCGTCATTACCGCCTGTCGCCAGAAGCGCAAGCTGGAAGCGCGCTACCTCACCCTTGACCACCCCGATGGTGAGCCGGTGGTCCTGGAACCCCACACCCTCGTCATGACCGGCCAGGGCTGGCATGTGCGTGCCTGGAGTGACCGCAAGGAAGGCTTTGGCGATTTCCGCCTCAGCCGCCTGACCGGCAAGCTCCAGGTATCCCGGGACAAGTCCCGCCACCGGGAAGAACACGACGAGCGCTGGAACCGCATGATCAGCCTCCGGGTCCAGCCCGCCGCCGGTCTCGATACAGCCCGTCGCCGACTGGTCTGTGCCGACTATGGCCTGGAGGACGGCCCCATGGAAATCCGCTGTCGTGAAGCCATGGCTCCCTGGCTGATGCCCATGCTGGGACTGTCTGCCGGTGGTCGCGAGGACGACATTGCCGCCACCCCCCTGGAACTGACCAATGGCGACGCCCTGCCGGCCTGGCTGAAGACAGACACCCAGCAACCCGCCAGGGCGACGCAGGCCGACGCTGTCTGACCGGAAGAAGACCCGGTCAGTGACACCTGCTGTTGCCCGCTGCCGGAACCTTCCCGGAAACGGTCTCGTGCTTCGAACGGTTGTTGCACTGTTGCTGTACACAACCATGGGTCCGCTGTGGGCAGCCTCCTGTGGCGACGCCCACAACCCGGTCTCCGATATCCAGGGCCGGGGCGGAAAATCCCCCATGGCTGGCAGGCAGGTCACGGTGGAAGGCATCCTGACCGTGGACGTGCGTCAACCGGGTGGATTCCAGGGCTTCTACCTCCAGCAGGCGCTGGCGGAGCAGGACGGGGACCCGGCCACCTCGGAGGGGCTGTTTGTCCATACCCGGGCCCGGGAGGGCAAGCCGGGGGACCGTGTGCGGGTTCGTGGTGAGGTCCGGGAGTATTACGGCCTGACCTCACTCACCAACGTCCGGCAGGTGGCAACCTGCGCCAGTCCGGGTTTGCCCGCCCCGACCGCCCTCCAGCCCGGCCAGTTACCCGAGGGTGGTCATGAGGCCCTCGAGGGCATGCTGGTACAAACCACCGAACCCCTGGTCATCACCGACACCTGGAACCTTGCCCGCTTTGGTGAACTGGTGCTTGCACCCTCCCTGCAGTGGACGCCGACCCAACGCCTGGAACCGGGGCCCAAGACACACGCCTTACTGGCACAACAGGAACAGCAGCGCCTGATACTGGATGATGGTCTCCGCAGGAAATACCCCCGCCCCATCCCCTACCTGCCCGACGGAACGTCACCAGGCAATCCCCTGCGGGTCGGCGACAGGATCGCCCCTGTCGCGGGGGTCATGGACTACCGTTTCGGGAATTGGCGCCTGCAGCCCCTGACGCAACCCGATATCTACCACGCCACCCCCCGGCAAATGCCACCAACACGACACCGGGAGGCCAACCTGCGGGTCGTCTCGCTGAACCTGGGCAACCTGTTCAACGGCGACGGCCAGGGCCAGGGATTTCCCACAGCCCGCGGTGCCCGTAACCACGCATCCTATCAGCAACAGTTGGCAAGATTATCCCGCCAGATACAGGCCACTGACCCGGACATCCTCGCGGTTTCGGAACTGGAGAATGACGGGTACGGCGACAACAGCGCACTGGCGGAACTGGCCCGGACCATCGGCGACCACTGGCGGTTTATAGAAGGGGGCACCGACCAGGACGACGATGTCATCCGCAATGCTCTGCTGTACCGCTCAGACAGGGTACAACCAACAGGACCGGCCACCCTGATCAACGACGGCGCCTTCCGGCAGTGGCACCGCCCGGCGCTGGCCCAGGCGTTCCGGCGTATCGACGGTGGAGCGGCACTGACGGTGATCGCCGTACACCTGAAATCCAAGGGTTGCCACAATGCCCCGGCGGCACAACAGGACCGCCGGGATGGCCAGGCCTGCTTTGCGGAGGCGCGGGAGTCCGCTGCCGGGGCACTGGCACGCTGGCGTCCGGATGGCAGCGGGAAGGATCACCTGATACTGCTGGCCGGAGACTTCAACGCCTACGCCCGGGAAGCTCCCCTTCAGGTCCTGGGCAACACCGGCTATACCGACCTCATTACCCACTTCCACGGTCTCGAGCAGGGAACATTCCGCTACCACGGACGCCTGGGTACCCTGGACTATCATCTGGCGAACGACGCGTTGATGGAGCGGGTGAAGGCCAGTCACATCTGGTCGGTCAACGCCGAGGAGCCCCGACTGAGGGCCTACAATGCCACCACGGACACCGATGTACCGGAGGACTCGCCATGGCGGGCCTCGGACCACAACCCGGTGATGACCGACCTGAGGCTATAGCCCGCCTTGATGCCGGCATCCGGTCGGGTCAGTCAATACCGACAATCTTGTGCATCTGGATGGTCAGGCGCCACTGGGGGTGCTGCAGGCAGTAGTCCACCGCCTTGCGGGTATTGCTGGCCTTGACCGGATCCCGGCCATCGTCCGGGGTGATCGGCGACGCCATGGGAGACAGGAAGTAATGATGGGCCCGGATCGACCGGAACCGCTCCGGCATGGCCAGGGGCTGCGGATAGACCACCTTAAGTTCATCACACTCGCGGATCACCACGGTGGCATCGGCCTTGGGACTGACGCAGAGCCAGTCGATACCCGACGGTGCCGGCAGGGTGCCGTTGGTTTCCACCCCCACCTCGAACCCCTGTTCGTGGAAGGCGGCGATCAGGGGCTCATCAAGCTGTAGCAGGGGTTCACCACCGGTACACACCACATAGGGCCGAAGCCCGGACTCGCGGGCCGACCGGGTGTCCGGGGGCCACAGCGACGCCACGTGGGCCGCCAGGGCGGCGGCGGTGTCAAAACGGCCACCATTCTGGCCATCGGTACCGACAAAGTCCGTATCGCAGAAATCACACACCGCCGTGGCCCGGCCGGATTCCCGGCCATTCCAAAGGTTGCACTTGCTGAACCGGCAGAACACGGCGGCACGCCCGGCCTGGGCGCCTTCCCCCTGGAGGGTGTAGAAGGCTTCCTTCACCCGGTACATCAGTTGCGGGCCTCATAGGGCAGGGGGTCGGTAACGCCGTGGGAGGCAAAGGCTTCCAGCCGCTCGACACAGGAGCCGCAGACACCACAGGCCTTGTGTCGCCCGTTGTAGCAGGTCCAGGTCTGGCCATAGTCGAGGCCCATGGCCAGGCCTTCGGCGAGTATCTCCGCCTTGTCGGCGCGTATGTAGGGGGCTTCGACGGCCACCGGCTCGTAGTTAGCCACCCGGCACACCGCATCCATCTTCTCGACGAATTCCGGTCGACAGTCGGGGTAGATGGCGTGATCGCCACCATGGGCACCGAACCAGACCGCATCCGCCGCCACGGTCACTGCATAGCCGGTGGCCAGGGACAGCAGGATCATGTTGCGGTTGGGCACCACGGTGGATTTCATGCTCTCTTCCTCGTAGTGCCCCTCTGGCACCTCGCTGCCCCCGGTCAGGGCAGAGCCCGCCATCACCGCCTGCAGGGACCGGATATCCAGCACCTTGTGGGGCAGGCCCAGGTCGCCGCAGACGGCGGAGGCCGCCTCCAGTTCGCGGACATGGCGCTGGCCATAGTCAAACGACAGCGCGTGCACCCGGTGCCCTTCCGCCAAGGCCCGGTGGAGCAGGGTGAATGAGTCCATCCCCCCTGAGTAGATCACGACAACGGTTTTCGACACCTGCCCTCCCGCTTGCAAAATGGACAATAGTGCACTGTTTGGTTACCCGGTATTGGGCCAGCATCAGCGCATCCCTCGAACGTACCCCTCGGAAGTACCGGACTGTCGGAAATCCTGCGCCGGGGTATGATCGACTTTCTATTGTAACAGCCACCCGACAGTATGGGTTCGCGTCAAGACACATGGACGGTTACACTTTGCAGACAGCTCAACGACTAACTGATTTGCCGATGACCCAGCCCAACGCACCGGCCTTTATTGACTTTGAGGCTTCCAGCCTCGACCTGATCGCCAGTTACCCGATCGAGGTTGGCCTGTGCCTGCCGGATGGTTCCCTGCATAGCTGGCTGATCAAGCCCCACGTACTCTGGCACGACTGGTCGGACAGTGCCGAGGCAATCCACGGCATCAGCCGCGATACACTGAAAGCGGAAGGTCTGAGTGTCAGACAGGTGGCCCACCACCTCAACGAACTGCTCGACGGCGAGGTGTTCTGCGATGCCTGGACCTTCGACAGTTTCTGGCTGCACCGCCTCTACCGGGCGGCGGACATGCGCCCCGCCTTCCAGCTCGAGTCGGTATCGCTGCTGCTGTCCCCGGCTCAGATCCAGCACTGGTCCGCCACCCGGCACCAGGTGATCGAAGACCTGGGACTGCCGGTTCACCGGGCTGCCAATGATGCCCGCATCCTCCACTCCACCTGGTGCCAGGTAACCGCCGCCGTCGGAAGTGACCAGCACGCCCCCCTGGGCAAGCTGTAGATCTCTCACGCAAAAAAAAGGCGCTGCGGGAAGCCCGTAGCGCCAAAACAATAAAGGAGAGATCACACAGTAACTGACGTGATACTGCGGATTGCACAACGTAAAACACGTGACACTGATTATTCTCCGTATCGCTCCCCTGGCCGTCTGTACGCGTTTGCCGAAGGCAGGGTTTGTGCTTATGCCCGCCGCGCGCCTACCCATTTGCAAACCACCACCTCCGCGATACACTGATACGTCGTCGGCCCTTCGGTGGCCGGCCGTCCACTGAACAGCATTACCTGACTATGAAACCGTACGGAGAGTCCCACATGGGCTTGAAGAAACATCGCTATCCATTGTTCACGGGTACACGGCGCAAGGCCCTGATGCCGGTCCGTGGCGTGGTGATTTTCAGGTAAAGCTTTCGGTTCTGCCCGGAAGCTCAGGCGACCGGGCATGCAGTCTCCCGCATGAAGACCCGGTCCCGTGAGGCCGGGTTTTTCGTTTTTTGCAGCCGCAAAACGGTAAGGAGATTGCTATGAGCAGCGCCATGAACAGACCAACAACCAGACGTGCCGCCAACGTACCGGCCAGCCGCAGGCCCGGCCCTATCCGCCGCCCGGAGAAAATGCCGCTGCTGGATGCGATCTGCAGGAAACTGAACCAGCGGGTCAATCTTGACGATGAACGCAGCGTGCTCGGTCTCTATGAACGCGGCTGGATCTTCAACGGCGTACTGGCCAGCCTGGATGGCGCCGAGGCCCGTTACGTCAAGGCACTGGCGAGCCGCTACGACTCCTGGATCGCCCGGCAGGTGGCGTAACGGCGTTAATGCTATAGTCTGGTTCATGATAACAAGGAGCATGTCATGAGCCAGACTTCCGTTGCCGATACCCTGCGGGAATACCTTTCTCTCCTGGAAATCCTCGACGATGCTTATTGGGAAGCCAGCACCATCCAGAACAAGGACCTGCTGTACGACATCATCAGCATCTTCCATCAGGAAGTGGCGGAACTGAACAAGCTCAGCGTGCAGGACCACCACTACCCCTACGAAGTGATCACCGAGGGCATCCGCCGGGTGGTACCGCAACTGGAACGACTTGACGAGGAACGTCACGACATTATCCAGCGCACCCAGACCCTCACCGATTTCCGCGACATTGTCTCCTCGGTGCTGGGTATCCTGGAGGCCCAGCTACGCACCATCTGATTCGGTTACGTACCACCTGATTCGATAGTACCCGGCACCTCACTCACCACCACGGTACGGTTACGGCCGCGCTCCTTGGCCTGGTACATGGCCTTGTCCGCCATACGGCACAAAGTAGCCGCCGAACCGGCGTGATCGGGATAGACCGCCACCCCGATGCTGATGGTCAGGTTCAGGGTTTCACCCACCGAGGTTCGGACTGGCTCGTCGGCAATGTGCCGACGCAGACGCTCGGCAATATCCCAGGCCTCCTCCACGGACATCTCCGGCAGGACCACGATGAACTCCTCGCCGCCGAAACGCCCCAGGGTATCCACGGTACGGACACTTTCGGCGAGACGCAGGCTGATGGTGCGAAGCACCTCATCCCCCACCTCGTGGCCCCGGGTATCGTTGACCTCCTTGAAGTTATCCAGATCAATCCACAGCACCGCCAGCCGACGTTCATAGCGCTCCGCCCGGGCCACCTCCTCCTGCAGGATGCGTTCGGTTTCCCGCCGGTTGAACTGACCGGTCAGGGGATCCAGGGTCGCCAGTTCCGACAGGCGGACTTCCAGGGCCTTGCGATCGGTAACATCCAGGATAATGCCTTCGAGCACCAGGCCACCGTCATCCTTGACACTACGCCCGCGCTCCCAGACCCAAATCACCTCACCATCCGCCCGGCGCAGCCGATACTCCACGGAAAAAGGCTCGGCGGACCCAATGGCGGTCTCCACTGCCTGGGTCACGCTGACGGCGTCCTCCGCCAGTATCAGGGTGGCCCAGGACACCTCCTGATTATCAATCAGGTCCTCGGGGGCATGGCCGGTCAGGTCCCGGCAGCCGCTGGAAATGAACTTCATGGTCCAATGTTCGTCGTACAGGCACCGGTAGGCCATGCCCGGCAGGTTATCCATGATGGTGGCCAACTGCCGTTCCCGAGCCAGAAGCGCCCGCTCCGCAGCCTTGCGTTCGGTAATGTCGATCCCCAGGGCAATGGAGCCTACCACCCGTCCATGGACATCCCGGAACGCCTTGGAATGCCAGGCCATCACCCGTTCACCGTTCTGGCGGGTCTGGATGGATGTCTCCAGGCCTTCGGCCTCTTCACGACCGGCCAGGATGCGATACACCCTGTCCCGCACCCACTGCCGATATGGGGGGTCTGGGTAAAGGGCCTCCCAGATGGTGTCATTGCCGATGGCCTCGTCACTGGTATAACCACTGATCTGTTCCGCTGCCCGGTTCCAGAGCTGGATGCGGCCATCCTGATCCAGCAGGTTAATCCAGATATTGGCGTTGTCGATGACACTGCGCTGGAACTCGCTGAGTTTGATGATCTCCTGCTGTTGCCCGTACTGGCGTTCAAACAGTTCCTGGTCGCGGCGGAACTGCCGCAACATGGCCAGGAAAAGGACGGCGGCGGTTACCGCGACAAAGCCCCATCCCTTCCAGGTCTGAGCACGGGTCAGCATCTGGGGGTCATTGACCAGCCGTTCAACGGCAGCGTCTGAGAACAGGATCCAGACCCCGCCAGCCAGGAGGTAGGCTAAAGCAATAATGAGTGACCGTTTTAACGGTAGTCGGTCTCTTCGGGTGTGGTCCATCAAATAGCGGTCCATCATACTGCCAGGCAATAGCCTTTATCACTGTCGCGCCGGGGCTCCGGCAAACGCGAGGAGGTACAGTTTCATTGCCCGGGGCGTTACCGGGGATACTCTTAACAGTAGTGTGTCACCTCTGTAACGTCGACCGCTTCCACAATTTTTTACGACTGTCATACTGCGGGAATACAAAGTTTCCAGAAGACATCGCTACAGGGATACTTCACATGACATCCGGTCACCCGGGATCCACTGCCAAGGAAAACCGACGGGCGCTCTGGTCATGGGCACTCTATGACTGGGCCAACAGTGCCTTCTTCACCATCATCCTCACCTTCATCTTCGCCCGCTATTTCAGCCAGTCGGTGGTTCAGGACGATGTCGCCGGCACCGAAGCCTGGGGCAACATCGTCGGGCTCTCCGGTCTCGCCGTGGCCGTCCTCGCCCCGATACTGGGGGCCATCGCCGACCAGAACGGCCGCCGCAAGCCCTGGCTGATTGCCTTCACCCTGCTGTGCGTGGTCTCCACCGCCATGCTCTGGTTTGTCGCGCCCGGTAGTGGTGACCTGTGGTTCGCCGCCTTCTGGATCAGTCTCGGCATACTGGGCGCTGAATGCGCCTTTATCTTCTACAACGCCATGCTGCCTGATCTCGCCACGCCCGAACGGGTGGGCCGCTGGTCCGGCTGGTCCTGGGGACTGGGCTACGTCGGCGGCGTTACCTGCCTGGTGGTGGCATTGTTCGTCTTCATTGAGGGTGATACCAGCTGGCTGGGCCTGGACCGAGACGCGCTGGAGCATGTGCGCGCCACCTTTGTACTGGTGGCGATCTGGTACCTGGTGTTCTCCCTGCCGGCCTTCTTTTTCGTTCCGGACCGGCCGTCCCGGGGCCTGCCACTGGTGCCGGCGGTCAGGGCGGGCCTGGTCCAGCTCCGGGACTCCATCCGCCAGGTGCGGCAGTACCGGACCATTGTCCGTTTCCTGATCGCCCGCATGCTCTACACCGACGGCCTCGCCACCATCTTCACCTTCGGTGGGGTTTATGCCGCCGGCACCTTTGGTATGGACCAGACCCAGGTACTGCAGTTCGCCATCGCCCTGAACGTCACTTCCGGTCTGGGAGCCCTGGCCTTTTCCTGGGTGGATGATGCGATCGGCGGGCGCAATACCGTGCTGTTGTCGCTGACCGGGCTGACCCTGTGCGCCGCTTCCATTCTCCTGGTCACGGATCCGCTATGGTTCTGGGTCGTGGGTATGACCCTGGGCATCTTCGTGGGCCCGCTGCAATCCGCCAGCCGCTCCTATATGGCCCGGGTGGCGCCACCACACCTGCAGACCCAGATGTTTGGCCTGTTTGCCTTCTCAGGCAAGGCCACCGCATTCCTGGGCCCGTTGATGGTAGGTTGGGTAACCGCCGTTTCCGGCAGCCAGCGCTGGGGAATGAGCACCATCCTTATTTTCCTGCTGATCGGTTTTGCGATTATGCTGACGGTGCCACCGGCATCCAGAACCATCCATCACCAACCTGCGGAAGCGAAGTAAACCATGACACCCGGTATCGAGTCTGCCAGAAAGGCAGGCATCCAACACACCATCCACCAGTACGACCACGACGCCAACGGCGAATCCTACGGCCTGGAGGCGGCGGAAAAGATGGGCGTGGACCCGGCGCGGGTGTTCAAGACCCTGGTGGTGGAGACCGATGGCGGGCAACTGGTGGTGGCGATCGTGCCGGTTTCCACCAGCCTCAACCTCAAGAAAATCGCCAAAGCCGCCAAGGCAAAGAAGGCCGCCATGGCGGACAAGCAGAAAGTGCAGCGTACCACCGGCTACGTGCTCGGCGGCGTCAGCCCCCTGGGCCAGAAGAAGGCCCTGACCACCGTCATCGATGACACCGCGAACCACTTCGACACCCTCTACGTCAGCGCCGGGCGGCGGGGCCTGGAAATCGAACTGGCGCCGGCGGACCTGGTAAAGCTGACAAACGGCATTTTTGCGGATATCCGGCAGGACTGATAGCTCCCGCCCCCCTTCAATCGAACCTCCTGCGCTATAGCACAAAAAAGCCCGGTCGGGTCTCCCCGGCCGGGCTTTTTACTACCGGACTGTCACTCAGGTGCGCTTGGCGCTCTCCCGGGCTTCGTCCAGGATTTTATTGAGGGTCTCGCTGGGCTGCATGATCTTGCAGACCTTGTCCGCGGGCGGGTGGTAGTAACCACCGATGTCCGCCGGATGGCCCTGGATCACGCTCATTTCCTCCAGGATCTGGTCCTTGTTCTCTTCCAACTGCTTGGACAGCCTGGTAAAGAACTCCTTCAGGTCCTTGTCGCCATCCTGGTTGGCCAGCTCCTCCGCCCAGTAGCGGGCCAGGTGGAAGTGGCTGCCGCGGTTATCCAGCTCGCCGGTTACCCGGGACGGTGACTGGTTGTTCTCCAGCAGGCGGCCGGTGGCCGTGTCCAGGGCCTCACCCATCAGACGGGCGCGCTGGTTGTCCTGCTTCTCGCCCAGCTCCTCCAGGGAGACCGCGATGGCCAGGAATTCACCCAGGGAGTCCCAACGCAGGTGGTTCTCCTCCAGCAGTTGCTGCACATGCTTGGGCGCGGAACCGCCGGCGCCGGTCTCGTACAGGCCACCGCCGTTGAGCAGCGGCACGATGGACAGCATCTTGGCGCTGGTGCCCAGTTCCAGGATCGGGAACAGATCGGTGAGGTAGTCACGCAGGACGTTGCCGGTCACGGAAATGGTGTCCAGGCCGCGGATCAGGCGCTCCATGGTCCAGCGGATGGCGCGAACCGGCGACATGATGCGGATGTCCAGGCCTTCGGTGTCGTGTTCCTTGAGATAGGTCTTCACCTTCTCGATCAGCTGGGCATCGTGGGGACGCTCGTCATCCAGCCAGAACACCGCCGGCATGCCGGTGGCTCGGGCCCGGTTGACCGCCAGCTTGACCCAGTCACGGATCGGCAGGTCCTTGGTCTGGCAGGCACGCCAGATGTCGCCTTCCTCGACCTTGTGCTCGGTCAGCACGGTGCCGTCCTCGGTGACAATGCGGACGGTGCCGGCTTCGGGAATCTCGAAGGTCTTGTCGTGGGAGCCGTATTCCTCGGCCTTCTGGGCCATCAGGCCCACGTTGGGTACGGTGCCCATGGTGGTGGGATCGAAGGCGCCGTGGGTCTTACAGAAGTTGATCACTTCCTGGTAGATGGTGGCGTAGGTGGACTCCGGCATCACGGCCTTGGTGTCCTTCAGCTTGCCATCACGGGCCCACATCTTGCCAGAGTTGCGGATCATCGCCGGCATGGAGGCATCCACGATCACGTCGCTGGGCACGTGCAGGTTGGTGATGCCTTTGACCGAGTCCACCATGGCGATTTCCGGCCGGTGCTCATAAGTCTTGTGCAGGTCTTCCTGGATCTGTTCCTGCTTGGACTCCGGCAGTTGCTTGATCTTCTCGATCACGGACGACAGGCCGTTGTTCGGGTTGACGCCGATTTCCTGGAACAGGTCGCCGTACTTCTCGAACAGCTCCTTGTAGAAGACCTTCACCGCGTGACCGAACACGATCGGGTGGGAGATCTTCATCATGGTGGCCTTCACGTGCAGGGAGAACATCACACCGCTGTTCTCACAATCGGCAATGGCGTCCTCGAAGAACTTCACCAGGGCCTGCTTGCTCATGTACATGCCATCAAGCACTTCGCCTTCCTGCAACGGCAGGTCGGACTTCAGCACCGTCTGCTCACCCTTGCTGTTCTCAAACACGATGTTGGCCTTGGTGGCCTTGTCGAGGGTGACTGACTGTTCGCTGGAGTAGAAATCGCCGCCACGCATGTGGGCAACGTGGGTGCGGGACGCGGGGCTCCACTCACCCATGGAGTGCGGGTACTTGCGGGCGAAGGCCTTGACCGCGGCGGGGGCACGACGGTCGGAGTTGCCTTCACGCAGTACCGGGTTCACGGCGCTGCCGAGAACCTTGGAATAGCGTTTATGGGCTTCCTTTTCCTCATCGGTTTCCGGATGTTCCTTGTACTCGGGAACCTTGTAGCCCTGCTCGTTCAGCTCCTTGATGGCCGCCCGGAGCTGCGGGATGGACGCGCTGATGTTCGGCAGCTTGATGATGTTGGCGTCCGGGTCCTTGGTGTACTCGCCCAGTTCCGCCAGGGCATCGGGGACCCGCTGGTCTTCTTCAAGGTAATCGGGGAACGCCGCCAGGATACGGGCGGCGAGGGAAATATCACTGGTCTCGAAAGTGATGCCCGCCGGTGCGGTAAAGGTCTGCAGGATCGGTAGCAGGGAGCGGGTCGCCAGGGCCGGCGCTTCGTCGGTCAGTGTGTAGACAATCTTCGGATTTTCGGTTGTCATTTTCGTCCTCTGGATAATGGATGAATTCAGGACGGTCACCATCTGGTCAAGCGTCTTGTGAACCCCCGACCGCAACAATGACTGAATAGGGTCTTTTGATGAGTCACATAAGATAGCATTTTTTTTTAATATTGGGTTACGATCTTAGTCTTAAGGTCAGATTTCACCATTCCGTCATATGGCATTCCCACCCATTAAAACCGACGCTTACCGCCCGGGAACTGGCCTGGCATTCCCACCTGACCTGTGCTTTAGTATTGGACATAAACCTTCACCGCCTACCTTTCCTGGAGTACCCGCATGATCCATGGACGGATTGGTCCATTCGTCGCCCTGATCGCCCTTGCAGCCCTACTGGGCGCCTGTGCACATCAAAGCTCTACCGTCGTTACCGATGTCCAGTCGACCGGCCAGCCCAGTCGTGGTTTTTCCAACATCCTGGTAGTGGCAGCCAACGGAAACCCGGAGGTACGCAGGGCGGTGGGCAAGGCATTGACCGACCAGATCGTCCGGAAAGGTGTCAGCGCCTTTTACCTTGCCGATGACAACGACGTCCTGTCCTGGGATAACCCGGCGGAACTGCGCAGCCAGTTACTCGATATCGCCACCAAGGGCCAGTACGACGGGGTACTGGTGATGTCACTGGTCGACAAGAAACACCACGAGAACTACCAGCCGGAAACCGTGAGCTACATCCCGGACAACCGGGACATTGGTCCAACGGCATCCATGACCTACATGGAACGTTCGGTCCAGCCGGCCTCTTTCAAACGCTCGGTGGAATACGTCATCCAGTCAACTCTCTATGATGGCACCAACGGCAATGCGGTCTGGCGGGCACTTTCCCGCACGGTCGACCCCGATTCCCTGGACAAGGCCGCCAGGGAGTTCGCCTCGGTCGTTGCCGAAGCATTGGACGCACCGCTCGGTCAGGGGGGCTCCCAATGACCCGATCAGGCCCAACCATTGTGCTGGTCTGCGCTATGACGGTGGTCACTGGCTGCGCAAACCGGGATGCCAGCCTCTCCCAGGGCGTCGATGATCCCTGCGCCACCGTCCAGGGGCTGATCGCCGAATACCCGGAGGGCTTCCCGTCCTACCGCGGAAAAGCCAACAACACCCGCAATATCACCACCTATCGGGCGAAGAAAGACCTGGTGGCCGGTCATTGCGAGATCTGGCAGTGGGGTAATGGCGACACCGCCTATAGCTGTTCGGCGGCGGCACCCTCCATCGATATTGCCAGGGATCGATACCTCAAGTCCGTTAACTACCTGATGCAATGCCTGGGGCCGGACTGGAGCACCGTTGAAATGACCCGTGACCGGGATGGCGAGACCGACGGCCAGCTCACTCGGTTCACCTCCGGCGAGCATCCGGACCTGTCCGTATCGGTCCATCTGATCGACGAGAAACGAGGCCCGAAACACAGCTACACCAACTACCTGTACCTGGGCACGGACGCCCAGGACCCGGGGGCGACCGACTGACCCGCCAACCATCGGGACTGGCATGGGTCGGCACAGCGTATGACAACCGGCAGCCAACGGAGCGGCATCAACCTGGTGGTCTGGCTGGCACTCAGCCTGCCGGCCGTCGCCGGGGCCAGTGATTTCACCCAGGCCGGGTTGCTATTCCTAGATCTTGCCCGTGTCATTGATGGTCACCAGATTGCCCAGTGCGTCGAGTACCATATAAAACCGGTCCGGCGCTTCCCGCCGGTCGTCGTATCGCACAATCCAGAACCGCCTGTCATTCACTTCCCGCACTTCCACCGCGTCGGCTTTCACGTCGGACCAGCTTTCCTCGAGCTTTCTGCTGGCCACCAACTGCATCTTCAGAAAGTCGGCCCGGTCTGTGACCTGCAGATCTGATAACGGCTCGGTCACGACATGGTTAGGGTGGGCAAGAATAGTATTGGCCCAAAGCAGGGTAACAACAAGCGAACAGATCAATACAAGCGTCTTCACTGCCTGGTTTCCTTAGAGTGTTGATATTGTAGGCGTTTATGTCAGGTCCGAGCGCACCGACCGGCAGCTGTTGGTCCAGAACAGGACCAGCTACGGCAACCCGGGCGGTCAGGAGAATCGTGCAGAATGAGTGGTGCAGAACAAACCCGACATCGTCATCGGGCAGAGAGCCTACCAGAGGGAAAACAGGGACTGGATTAACATTGAATCATGTCCCGAAGCATGAGGGGATGGTCTGAGGCCCAGGCCATTGATATCCCGGGCCCCTTTTTGTAATAACTTGTCCGCTTACTCCACCTTTACCAGATCGTCCGGCTTCCAGGTCTGGTCGTAGAAGGCCTTTTCAGCGGTGCCGACCGCCCGCCCAGGCCGTTTTTTGCTGGCGGTCTCAGTGACAGCAGAGGTTGCGGTTGTCCCTGCTACCCAGTCCAGGATCATCTTGGGCGCCATTTTCACGGTTAACTGAATGTGACAGGCCCACTACTAATTAAGAAACTGCAGATTCAGACCGAGGAAAACCTGCCACTCCGGCTGCCCGGGCCCCTTGTCGGCAATCGAAAACTGCGGCTCGACAAACATGTTGACCACAGTCTTGCCCCGCTTGATCACCTGCCCGATACCAACACCCACCGGCACGCTGTAACCGTCGTTCTCCAGGTTGTAGACCCAGATGGGTGCGGCCCGCAGATAGGTGCCGCCACCAAGCTGGTAGAAAGCGAATGGCTGGAAGGCGGCAAAGTTGGCATCCTCCCGGTCATCCTCGCCGGCAAAGCTGTCCTGCCAGGAGAGCAGGTAACCGTACTGGAACTGGGGGTCGGCCCCGTTGAACAGGACATTCACCAGCCCGCCGGACCATTTCTCGCTGCCCAGCTCATCCTTGCCGGCCGTCGGGGCGGTGATCTGGGGACCAACACCAAAGCTGACCGCCGGATTGCCGGTATCGAACAGATACGCGGAGAACAGGTTAAGGTCACCAAAACTGGTTTCCTTGTCGCCGTCCGGCGCGGTGGGGAAGGTGTTGATGGGCAGTGATGCCCGCAGAATCCAGTTGGTGTCGCCGGCGGAAAACGGCCTGGCATAACGGAACCAGAACTGGTTGGCGGATTCATCGGATTCGGTCACGTCGCCGATGTAGTAATCCTGCATGTTGAAAGCGGTCATGTTGGCCAGCGGGTTGTTGGCCTGTGCCGCTGCGCCTGGCGCTTCCTGGGCAGTCACGTTAAACGGGACAAGCAGAGCAACAACGCCGGCGCCAGCCCAAGCCCATACTGATCGCATTGTCGTTGGATTCATAAGACATGTCCTTACCAATAGGGTGGGCGTGAGAACCAGCGAGGCCAGCCCCGCTGGTTCCCAGTCTTCCTACATGGAGGTTTCCTTCGGCGTCACGATGGGCCACCAGGGGTCGAACTTGACCAGCAGCGAGCGGAACTCATCGAAAGTGCCGGTATCGCCTTCCAGGGTGGCATCGCCAGAGTCGACCTTATCCTTTATCGATGCCTGACCGGCCAACACGTCATTCAGGTTGGCTCGCGTCATTGAGATGGACACATCCGCATCATCGAAAGGCTCCTCGTAATAGTTCAGGACCCCGTTCTCCAGCGCGACACCGTAGTCCTCTTCGGTATCGGTCAGCTCGAAGTTCATCATCATCTGCTTGCCAGCGGCCTTGTTGCCGTCAATCTGAATGGCCAGGTAGTCAAAGAACATTTCCAGGGGCATTGAGGCCACAATATCCGGGGAGGCCGTACTTGGCATGGGCATCACTTTGACACCGTCACGGAGTTCCTTGGCGCCAGACAGGTAGAAGTTACGCCAGGGGCCATTTTCGGCCTGATACCCCAGTTGCTCCAGGGCATCCGCCAGCAGGTCCTTCGCGCGCTGGTTGTCCGGCTCGGCCATCACCACTTTGTCCATGACCTGGGCCACCCAGCGGTAGTTGCCCTCGTCGTAGTCGCCCATGGCTTTCTCGATAACGGCTTCAGCGCCGCCCATGTACTCCACGAACTTTTCACCGGCTTCCACGGGCGGAAGGGGATGTAATCGGGAGGGGTTGCCATCAAACCAGCCCACGTAGAAGTTCCAGGTTGCCTTCACGTTGTGGTTCAGGCTGCCGTAATACCCACGGTTAGGCCAGAATGTCGCCAGCTCGTCGGGCAGTTCAATCGTTTCAGCAGCCTCCACCATGTTGTACCCCTGGTTGAGCATCCGGAGGGTCTGGTCATTGATGTACTTGTACAGGTCCCGTTGCTTCTTGAGGTGATTGACCACGTTCTCGTTGCCCCAGGTGGGCCAGTGGTGCGGTGCGTAGAGTACTTCCACATCGTCGCCCCATTCCTGGATGGTCTGGTGGAGATAGTTGGACCAGGCCCGGGCATTACGCACCTTGGCACCGCGCAGGGTATAGAGATTGTGCATGGTGTGGGTGGCGTTCTCGGCGGCGGTCAAAGCTTTCAGTTCGGGGATGTAGAAATGCATCTCCGCAGGGGCTTCGCTACCCGGGGCCATCAGGAATTCAAACTCAAGACCATCAATGGTCATGGTCTGGCCGGACTCGGTAATATCATCCGTGGGTTCAATCAGTGTGGCCGTACCCGTGGAGGTGGAGAGGCCAAGCCCCGTACCCAGGCTGCCCTGCGGCCCTTTCTCCAGCAGGTTGCCGTACATGTATCCAGCCCGGCGGCTCATGTGGTTGCCAGCGAAGACGTTCTCGCTAACGGCCTCCTCCACAAAGCCCTCTGGCGCCACAATCTTCACCTTGCCGGCTTTCACGTCCTCCTCATCCACCACACCACGGACACCACCAAAGTGGTCCACGTGGCTATGGGTATAGATCACCGCGGTTACCGTCTTTTCGCCCTGGTGTTCCTGGTACAGGTCGAAGGCCGCCTTCGCCGTTTCCGCCGAAATACAGGGGTCGATAATGATCACGCCCGAGTCACCTTCAACAAAGGTGATCACCGACAGGTCGGCACCACGCACCTGGTGGATCTCCGGCGTCACTTCGTACAGGCCCGGCTGGCTAAGAAGCTGAAGCTGCCGCCAGAGGCTGGGGTTCACCGTATCCGGCGCCTCCTGGTCGTTGGCAAAACCGAACTGGCCAGCGTCCCAGATCACATCACCCTTGTCATTCTTGATCTGCCCATTATTGGGCAGGGGGGCTATGAAGCCCTTGGAAGAGGTCTCGAAATCGGTTCTGTCATCAAAGGGCAGTTGGTCGAGTACGGCCTGATTGTTCTGGGCTGTGGTCTCACTTGCCGGATTGCCCGCAGCCTGGGCGAGGCCGCCCGACGCCAGAACGGCGCTCAGACTGATGGCCAGGGAATTACGTCGAAAGTTCATGGTAATCATCGTCGATATCTCCATTACTATTTACGCACGTCCCGGGCAACTTCCGTACTGCCACGCCCAATGGACAGCCAGTTTACGTTTTGAGTGTTGCGAATAGTCTTACGTATAGGATTGCGGTGCGGTTTTCTTCCCTCCTTACGAACCACCTGGCCTTACGAACTACCTGGGCCCACGCAGACGATTTCATGAAGGTCAACAGCCGGGAAGTCATACATTCGCGAGTACCACGGTCACTCCCGAAGATGACGCGCTGGCGACGTTGGCCAAAGCGATTTAAACCATTCTCTCGATGATTCGGTGCAGGACTCTGGCAGGCAGGATCAGGAGCTGTGTTGGCGTTCAGAACCGCGACTCCCTGCGTGAACCACTACACATTATTAATGTTCAGGTAAGTATAGTAACCATTCCTGTTTACGCCATAGGAAACGGTTTTTCTTAGTGAAAACAGGGGGTTCCTGACTATTGGTCCCGCAACTGTTGCTCGTAGGCTGCGGCCCGGTTGGCCTGCCCCTGCTTGCGAAGGAAACTGACCAGTGCAGAGAGGATTTCCCGGTTGCCCGGATAGCGGCCGGTGGCTGACTCCAGTTCGGCAATAGCGTCCTCGGTGCGCCCTTGCGAGTCCAGTGCAACCGCGTAGACGTACACGTAGCGTGCCGGCGCGGTATCGCTGCCCGCGGCACTGCCAAGGTGCTTGATGGCCGGATCAAGCTGCTGCTGGCGCACCAGCAACAGGCCAAGGGAGTGTTCGATTGAGGCCGGGTCATTCACTTTCCCGAGTGCCGATTCCAGCACCTGCCGGCCTTCAGCATCCCTGCCCCGCGCCCGCAGAAGATCGGCCAGGTTTACATAGGCCGCTGTGTAGTATGGCACCCGTTTGATGGCGGTGCGATAAACACCTTCCGCCTTCGCGAACTGACCTTGCTGACCGTACAGCCCCGCCAGATTCACCAGCGATTCCGGTCGATCCGCATTGTTGCGCTGTGACTGGATGTACTCCTCCATGGCGTCGGCATGCCGGCGGCTCACCTCCGGCTGCTCCGACGGCAAGGTGTCGGCCGACAGGTTGCTGGCGGTGAGGCTGCGGGGTATGCGGTGCTCGTCGTAAAGTCCGGGAATGCCAAAGATGGCCCGGTACTGTTCGGGAATGCCAGTCAGCCCCTGGGCAACCCCCAGCGCCACCAGCGGCTCTCTGGTCTGGCTCGCCTGCTGGAGGACCGGTACGGTCCGCTGCGACAGGTAGCGGGGCAGCAGGCTGGCCGCTGTGGCACGGGCAATGGCTGGCTGTGACGTGTCCTGGATCAGCCGGGCCAGCTTCTGTTCCGCCTGTGGGCCGCCGTAGCGACCGGCGTGGAGGGCATCCGCAAAGTGATCGTTTGACGGTTCCCCGTGACGTTGTCGCAGCGAGTCCGCCGCCCATTGATCGTCCTTGTCCTGATGGCAGTCGATGCAGACGTTGGGTACCCCCAGGGAAACCGAGAGATCGGGCCTTGGAATGCGGAAACTGTGGGCCTGGCGTTCATCCACGCCCATGAAAGTGGCGTCCGGCATATGGCAGGCGACGCACTCGGCCCCGGCACTATCCTCCGGATGGCCATGGTGTTCCCCGGTGTCGAACCTTGAGGCCTGGTGACACTGGCCACAAAGCGCATTGCCTTCCGCCTTGCGCGCCAGGCTGTGGGGGTTGTGACAGTCGGAGCAGGTGACGCCGGCGTGGTACATGGCGCTCTGCAGGAAGGAGCCGTAGACATATACCTCGTTCGCCACCTGGCCGTCCACATGGTAGAGCCCTTCCTCAAGCAGCGAAGGCAGGAAGTGGTTGAACAGACCGTCTTCCGGTCGGGCGCCATGGAACTGGGTGGCACGGCGGGAGTGGCACTGGGCGCAGACTTCCAGCTCCGGCTGCATTTCCGGTCCGGCACTCTCGGGGGGCGGACTACCGGTTTCCGGGTCAATGGCCCAAACCTTGGACTCTGCCCGGGACAGGGACAGTTCAAAGCCGTTGAACGGCTGGCCCCAGTCTTCCGCTTCCATCGCGTCCACATGCTGCTGACCCGGACCGTGGCAGGCCTCGCAACCTACATCGATCGCGTTCCAGGTGGTGGCGTAGGTGTCCGTTTCCAGGTCATAGTTCTTCTGCAGGTTGGTGGAGTGGCAATCCGCGCACATGAAGTTCCAGTTCTGGTTGAGCCCGGTCCAGTGCAGCTCGTCACCGGCGCGGACCGGTTCATCCGGATAGAGGTGGTACCAGCGTTGGCCGCCGGCCGACTTCGGGCGTGTGTCCCAGACAACGCCCAGTGCCTGCAGTCGTCCGCCCGGCATTTCAATGAGGTATTGCTGTAGTGGCTCGACACCGAAGGTGTAGGCAATGGGGTAATCCGCCAGCTCGCCATCCGGGCCATCGGTGCGAACGTAGTAGGTATCGCCGTCGCGGTAGAAGGTGGAGGTGGTGCCAAAGTAGTCGAAGGTGGTGTCGCCGAAATCCCCCAGTACCGTGCCCGGGATGGCCGGCTGCATGGCCAGGTCGTGGTGGGAATTCCGCCAGAGGTCATGCTCATTCTCATGGCACCCGGCACAGGTTGATGAGCGCACATAGCCCCGGTCATCCGCTGCCATACCGGGTGAGGCCGCCTTCGGGCTCGCCGGAGCCCCGTGAGCCAGTCCCGTCAGTAGCAGGCAGGCCAGTATTATCAAGAGTCGGTACACATCACGCCCTGTTACGCCTGACACCCGGGCCGCTGCAATGGCGACCGCCCCTGTGTCCCAAAGTTACCGCAGGCCAGACGGAAACCGGGAAAGACCCGCCATGGTCCATGGGCTGGCGTCTCCCGGTACGTCACCGTGCGAATGACTGTGTCCTTCCGTGCCGGAATCCAGGCCAGGCAGGCTACTGGTTGCCAGTCCAGACCGTCTCCCAGTCGTTAGCCATGTCCACCAGTACCCAGCCCCGGTCACCCGCCTGGTCCAGGCCATCCGCCAGCTTGCCGAAGTGTGAATCCCGGTCGTAGGCGAATTCCCGTTCACCGTCGGTATGGTGTAACAGCATGCCAAGCCTGGGACCCGCCCCGGCTGTGGTCCATTCCAGCATCTGGAAGTCGCCGTCGGAATTACCGACTGCCATGACCGGACGCTTACCGATACCTCGCATGATGCCAACCGGCTTGCCGGCCTTGTCATCGATAAAAAAGATACCACCGGTTTTCATGAGCATCGGCGTACCGCCTTCGCTGATCTGGTACTCCGTGTTCCCCAGGGTAGCCACCACCTGCTCGGGCGGTACGTTGTAGGCATCCTCAGCGAAAGCGCGAACGAAGTCCACGCCACCACCGGTGACAATGTACACCTTGAAGTTCTGATCCCTCAGGTAGGTGAGCAGCTCCACCATGGGCTGGAAGATCATGTCACCATAAGTGAGCCCGGAAGTCGGGTGTTCGGTACTGGCCAGCCAGGCCCTGGCATCGGCCTGGAATTCTTCCACGGACATGCCGGCGTGGCTGACATTGATGATTTCGCTCAGGCCCTCCATGCCGCCGGCCATCATGCCCTTCATATCCCCTTCATTGGCGGCCTTGAGGACGTCCGATTCGAGGATGGACGGATCCTCGGCGGCCTTTTCCCTCAGGCGGTCCAGGGCGTAGGCGGCCTGGAAATACATCGGTTGTTCACTGATCAGCGTGCCGTCGTTGTCGAACACGGCGATGCGGTCTTCTGCTGGCACGAAGGTGTCAGCGTCCTTGTCCGTGACCGATTCCACGAAGTCAATGATGGCTGCCTTGCTGCCGGTATTGTTCCAGGAGGGCAACGGGTCGGCCAGGCAGGGTCCCAACGCCAGTGCACCGATCAGTGCGGCGATTGCTCGTTTCATGGTTCTGCTCCCATGCGTGTCCCTTGAAGTCCCACTCAGAACAGGCCGGGCCACTATCGCGGCCCGGCCCGGTCATCACTGCTGGACGTCGTTCAGCTCGATGCCCTTTTCCTTGAGCACACCCTGAACCTGTTGCAGGGCACGGAAGCGCTTGATGGTCATGGGACCACCATAGGCATCCGACTGCAGCGGACGCGGCGGGTGCTCCATATAACTCTGGGCAACCTGTTCCAGCTCCTGGCTGAAGAACGGCAACGCCCAGGTGTTCTCGCGACCCGAGGTCATGAAGATGTCGTAGCGTTCCTGCGGGTCTTCCCAGAGGTTGTAGAGCTGCGGTACCACATCGGCATACTGGGAAGGACCACGCCAGCCCAGCTCGGCTGCCGGCGCTTCAGACCCGGCAAGCGCACCGTTGTCGCCCTTCTGGTTGAATACCGCCTTCCACTGGTCAATCCGGATGGCACCCGGCATCAGTTCCGTCTCGGTGAAGTAGAGCCAGGTGTTACGGCCCCAGTCTTCGTCGTCCACATCCGCGAACAGGATCGGCGCCATGTCATGACTGTCGAAGATCATGGGCTCGCCGGCCCGGTCTTCAGAGGGCAGTTCGACACCACCGAGGTGCGCGAACGTGGCCATCAGGTCAAGGCCACCAACAATCTCGCTGGACTTGCTGTTGGGCTCGATCTTTCCGGTCCACTTGAAGAAGGCCGGTACCCGCCAGCCACCTTCACGGTCGGTACCCTTGGAACCACGGAATGGGGTCATGCCACTATCCGGGTGCACATCCTGCCATGCACCATTGTCGACGGTATAAACCACCAGGGTGTTCTCCTCGATACCCAGTTCCTTGATCTTGTTCAGGATCTTGCCGGTCTGGGCGTCCATCTCGACCACCTTGTCGCCATACTTGGACTTCACGTCCGAAGCACCCACATATTCATCGGCTGGTATGTTCGGCTGGTGATTGGCGGACCAGTTGATGGACATGAAGAAGGGCTGATCCAGCTTGGCCAGGCGCTCCATTTCCACCACGGCCATTTCCGCGGTATTGGTGTCGAGATTGGCCAGGTCCTCCTCGGTCATGTCGGCCATGGACAGGACTTCCGTGGCCTCACCACCGGCCTCGCCTTCAAGAATGCCAATGGTGTTGTCCTGGAAGAACTTGCGCTGATCATCCGTGATCTGGGGGTTCCAGCCATCAAGGGCGTAGGTCATGGCATTGAGGTGATAGAGCAGCACGTTCTCCATCTTGTCGTAACCATGGGCAATGGGCATGGCGTAGTCATCCTCGCCCAGGTGCCACTTGCCGGCGAAGTAGGTGTTGTAATCCGCCTGCTTGAGTACCGAGGCCAGAGTCCACTCCGCCTCCGGTAACCCGCCGCCCTGGCCCTGGAAGGCCACGGTGGTCATACCGGAGCGGTTCGGGTTGCGGCCGGTCTGCATGGCGGCACGACCCGGGGTACAGGAGGCCTGGGCATAGAAATCGGTGAACATCATGCCTTCGTTGGCCAACTGATCCAGGTTGGGAGTATCCATACCCCGGGCCTTGCCGCCGAGATAGGCGCCTAGATCCCAGTAGCCGGTGTCATCGGAGATGATCATGACAATATTGGGTTTGGAGCCGTAGGTGGGGTAGTCCTGGTGGTCCGTCGAATCCTGGGCGTTACCAATCGTTGGCAACACGGAAGCAAAGGCCAGCATGGCCATCATACGTAATGACATTGCCAAATCCCTCTAAGCTATTAATGATACGTCTGCCCCATGAGTCGCAACAGCATCACAAACAGCAGTCTGTTCAAAGCGATCAGACAATTGCGTACGATTTAGCCAATGGTAGACAAACTTAGTCTAGCAACGATCCCGGATAACACTTGTGAATTTTGAGTGTCGCCCAAAGGCCTGAAGTTAAAGCAGTCCCTCGATAGGCATCAGCGAGAACAACCACAGCATGCCTCGATCGAAAGCATTGGTACCCGGTTCATTGGTCAGCACATCACCCGCGCCATCCCGCCAGATCAGGTCACCATCGTCGTCCAGTTCCACCCGGTAGGCGTGAAGCGTGAGATCCGGCCCGAATACGCTGGCCAGTTGCCGTGCCAGTTCCGGGCTCTGCAGGATCAGGCCCATTTCCGTGTTGAGCTTCGCCGACCGGGGGTCGAAGTTGAAGGAGCCAACGAACACCCGGTCGCCGTCCATGGCAAAGGTCTTGGCGTGGAGGCTGGAGGAACTGTTCAGGCTGAAACCGGAACTGCCCCTGCCGCCGTTACCGGCCCCCACGGCCCTCATCTCGTAGAGTTCCACCCCCGCGTTCAACAGTTCCTTGCGATGGCGGGCGTAGCCGCTGTGGACTACCAGCACATCGGTGGCCTCGGCGGAGTTGGTGAGGATGCGTACCTCGACGCCCTTTTCCTCCAGCCGCTCGAACACCGCCACGCCTTCGTCGGTGGGCACGAAATAGGGGGAGACCAGTTCCAGGGATTGGCCGGGCGGGCCCATATCCCGGGCCAGGTCGCTCATCATCAGACGACTGTCATCCACCTGGTCCAGCACCTTCGCGGGGTCATCGCTCACCAGACGGGCCGTTGCCCAATCCAGTTCCAGCTCGCCATCCAGCAACAGCCCCACAAAGGGACGGTCGGTGACCGCCTGAAAGTAGCGTTGCGCTTCCGGTGATCGGGCGGTCTCCTGAATCTGCCCCCGCAAAGCGCGGCGCTGGGATGCCCCCACGGGCTCCACCAGTGCTTCCAGGGGATAGGCGGACTCGCTGGCCCAATAGCGATCGAACTGCTGCGTCACCTCTGGCACGGTGGTGCCTATGGCCAGTACGTCCAGATCCACGAACAGTGCACCTGGCGTGGCCCCGAAATACTCATCACCAATATTACGCCCTCCCAGCACCGTCAGGGCGTTATCAGCGGTCATGGACTTGTTGTGCATGCGCCGGTTGACCCGGCTGAAGTCGGTGAGGAAATTGAGCCATTTGGCGCTTCGCACCGTGAAGGGATTGAACAAGCGGACATGGATATCCGGGTGGCTGTCCATGGCCGCCAGCAGGGGGTCAAGGCCACCGATGCCGTTATCGTCCAGCAGCAGGCGCACGCGGACGCCCCGGTCTGCGGCTTCCAGCAGTTCTCCCAGCAACAGCAGGCCGGTAGTGTCTTCCTGCCAGATGTAGTACTGCACATCCAGCGTGCGCTCGGCGGCGCGGATCAGCAGCACCCGGCTGGCGAAGGCATCAAGCGGTTCGTAGAGGGGATAGACGCCGGTGTCGCAAGGGTTCCGGGACGCCAGCGTCGCCACGGACCGGCCGATCAGGGTCTCCCGGACCTCGCTTTCCGGTAACCCCGTCAGGTCGCTGCCATGGTCCACCACCGGCAGGCTGCAACCAGCCAGCAGCAGGATCAGGAGCAGCGCCAGGGGTACGCCTTGGTACCGGTTACCTGTCACGGGTTCACCTCCCTGTTCCCGGATTGTCATGATGGGCCATGGAGGAAAGACTTGCAGAACCCGTGACAATTGGCAATCGCTTCCGGTTCAGGCACCCCCGTCCAGCAGGCCGGCGGCGCGGCATTGCTCGCGGATATGGTCCAGGGCCTGCGGGTTGGCCAGGGCGTCGCGGTTGTCCTCTTTGGCCGAACCGTTGATCAGCCGGGCCACCGCCAACTCCACCTTCTTGCCGCTGCGGGTGTAGGGGATGTCGTCCACGGCAATGATGTGCTTCGGCACATGGCGCGGGCTGGCACCTTCACGGATGCGGCGGCGCAGCTGTTGCACCAGGTCGTCGGAGAGAGTCTGGCCCTCCGCCGGCACCACCAGCAATACGACTTCCACATCACCGTCGATCTGCCGGCCCACCACCAGACTGTCCGCCACTTCGGCGATAGTTTCCACCTGTCGGTAGATTTCCGCGGTGCCGATACGCACACCACCCGGGTTGAGGGTGGCGTCGGAGCGACCATAGATAATGGCACCACCGTGCTCGGTGAACTCGATAAAGTCGCCGTGGGCCCAGACGCCGGGGAAGGTGGCGAAGTAAGCATCGCGGTAACGCTCACCATCCGGGTCGTTCCAGAAACGTACCGGCATGGACGGCAGTGGCTGGCGGCAGACCAGTTCACCACGACCCTCGCTGACTGGCTTGCCGTCGTCGCCATAGGCCACCGCATCCACACCCAGGAAACGGCACTGGATCTCGCCCCGGCGTACCGGCAGCAGGGGCGTTGCCCCCACGAAGCAGCCGCAGATGTCGGTACCACCGGCGATGGAACCCAGCAGCACCTCCGGTGAGCCATCGTTATAGACCCAGTCATAGTCTTCCGGCAGCAACGGCGAGCCGGTGGAGAACACCACCCGCAGGTGGCTCTGGTCCAGGTCCCTGGCAGGTTTCAGCTCAGCCTTACGACAGCCGGCGATAAAGCGGGCGCTGGTGCCGAAGTGGGTGACCCTCTCCCGGGCCACGGTTTCCCACAGCATGTTCAGATCGGGGTAGCCCGGGGAGCCGTCCACGGTGACCACGGCGGCACCGGTTATCAGCGCGGACACCTGCCAGTTCCACATCATCCAGCCGCAGGTGGTGAAGTACAGGAAGCGGTCGTCCGACCCCACATCGCCGTGGAGCATCAGTTCCTTGGCATGGTTCACCACCAGCCCGGCGCTGCCATGCACGATGCACTTGGGCTTACCGGTGGTGCCGGAGGAATACAGGATGTAGACCGGGTGATCCGGCGGCAGCGGCGTGAAGGAGGGCGCCTGCCCTTTACCAGCCGCCAGGGCATCTTCCCAGGTGGTGACCCTGTCGCCGAGGATGGGCCCATCATCGGGTAGCTGCCCGATGCTCACCACGCACTTCAGTGATGGCAGTTGCGCCACCAGGTCCCGGAAGGCTTCCTGGCGCGGGAATACCTTGCCGCCGTAGCCATAGCCGTTCACGGCCACCAGCGCCGTGGGCTCGATCTGGCCGAAGCGGTCGTTGATGGCGCCCACCCCGAAGTCCGGGGAGGCGGAACTCCAGATGGCCCCCATGCTGGTGGTGGCCAGCATGGCGACAATGGCCTCATAGCCGTTGGTGACAATGCCGGCCACCCGATCCCCCTGAGCCACACCCTGGCTGCGCAGGAAGGCCTCGAAGGCCCCTACGTCTGCCTTCAACTGGCCGTAACTGCGCCGCAGCACCGGGCGGGTCTCGCAATAGGCCACCACCGCCTCACGATCGGCATGGTCGCCCTCCGCCAGCCGCAGCAGGTTGGCGGCAAAGTTGAGCTTCATTCCGGGGAACCACTCCGCCCCTGGCATCTCACGGCTGCCCAGTACCCGTTCGGCCGGAGTGTCGCAGACCAGGCCGCAATAGTCCCAGACCTTCTGCCAGAAGGTCTCCAGCTCGTCGACGGACCATTGGTGCAGGGCATGATAGTCGGCAAACGGCCCCAGGCCCTGCTCTTCCAGCCAGGTCCTGAAGCGCTCCATGCGGGAAGTTTCCAGGGTTTCCTCAGATGGTGTCCAGACCACCATGGACTCGTGCTTGTCACTCATTCAGGACTCCTTTACTGCATGTGCCAGCCATGGCTGACCACGATGGACTGACCGGTCAGCGCGGCAGAGGGGAAAGCGGCCAGATGGACGGCCAGTTCGGCAACATCCTCGACGGTGGTGAACTCACCATCCACGGTGTTCTTCAGCATGACGTTGCGGATTACTTCCTCTTCGGAAATCCCCAGTTCCTTCGCCTGCTCCGGAATCTGCTTTTCCACCAGCGGAGTGCGTACGAAGCCCGGGCAGATGATGTTACTGCGCACACCATGCTCGGCCCCTTCCTTCGCCACCGCCCGGCACAGGCCCAGCAGGCCGTGCTTGGCCGCCACATAGGGGGATTTCAGGGGTGAGGCCTCCACCGAGTGGACGGAGCCCATATACAACATGGTACCGCCCTTGCCGGCGTACATCTGGTTCAGCGCGGCACGAGTCACCAGGAAGGCACCATTGAGGTGGACATCCACCACCTTGCGCCAGTCACCGTAGGCCAGTTTGTGGACCGGGTCGATGTGTTGCACCCCGGCGTTGGCCAGGGCAATGTCCACACCACCCCACTGGTCGGCCAGTTGGCGGAAGCCGTCGTCCACGGCCTGTTCGTCAGTGACATCCATGGCCAACGCCATGGCCTGGCCGCCGGCTGCTCGAATTGCCTCGGCAGCCTCATTGGCGCTGTCATGGTTCAGGTCGGCAATGGCCACCCGGGCGCCTTCACGGGCGTACTGCTCAGCGATGGCCCGGCCGATGCCACGTGCGGCGCCCGTAATCAGGGCGGTTCTCTGTTTCAGCCTCATGACGGATACTCCTTGTTGATCCGGTTCATTGTTGTTCATTGGCCACCATACACCTCATTGGGCAACCAGGTTGCCAGGGGCTCGAAGGCAAACACCAGCCCCAGGCCCAGCAACTGCAGCAGGATGAAGGGCAGCACCCCCAGGTAGATGTCCCTTGTGGTGATGCCGGGCGGACAGACCCCCTTAATATAGAACAGTGAGAAACCCACCGGGGGAGTCAGGAACGACGTCTGCAGGCAGATCGCGAACAGTACCGCAAACCAGACCGGCTCCACGCCCAGGGAAAACAGCACCGGCGCCACCAGCGGCAGGATAATCAGCGTGATCTCCACCCAGTCCAGGAAGAACCCCAGCAGGAAGGTAATCAACAACACCGTGATCAGGACACCGGTGGTACCGAAGGGCAGGCCGGTGATGGCATCGCGGATGACATCATCACCACCGAGACCCCGTAAGACCGCCGCGAATACCGTGGCGCCGATAAAGATGCCGAAGATAAATGCCGTGGTACGACTGGTCTGGTACAGGGCTTCCCGCAGTACGTCCATGTCCAGTCGACGGCTGACAAAGGCCATCAGCATGGCGCCGGCGGCACCCACCGCCGACGCTTCCGTGGTGGTGGCGATACCGAAGAAGATCGACCCCAGCACTGCCAGTATCAGCGCCATGGGGGGCACCACCGACAGGAACACATCCACCAGCGCCCGCAAATCCAGCTTCTGGTGATGCTTTGGCGCCGGTGCCAGGTCCCGCTTCAGCCAGGCGGCAATGCCGATATACAGGATGTACATCACCCCCAGCATGAGGCCGGGGATCAGCGCGCCCATGAACAGCTTGCCCACCGACGCATCGGAGGTTCCCAGCCGGTCAGACATCAGTACCAGCATAATGCTCGGTGGCACCAGGATACCCAGAGTACCCACGGAACAGGCGGTGCCCACCGCCAGGGACTTGTTGTAGTGAGCCTGCATCATCGGTCCCAGGGACAACATACCCAGCAACACCACCGAGGCCCCGACAATGCCGGTGGAGGCCGCCAGCAGGATGCCGACGATAACCACGGTGATGGCGTAGCCACCCCGCAACGGCCCCAGCACCCGCACCAGGCTGTGCATCAGTTTTTCGGCGATGCCGGAACGGTCCAGCATGATGCCCATGAAGATGAACAGCGGCAGGGCCACCATCAGTTCATTGGCCACGATGCCATAGATACGGGCATCCAGCACACCGATGGTGCCGGACCAGGTAAACCAAAGGTCTGCGTCGAAGTGTTCGACCATCACGTGGCCAACGACTGCGAACACAAGGCCAATGCCGGCCAGTGACCAGGCCACCGGAAAGCCCAGCAGCAACAGCGCCATGAAACTGGCGAACATGGCGATAACGAGCAGTGTTTCCAGTCCCATCAGTGGTCCTCCTCCTGGTCATGGGGAGCGGCCAGGGCCCGGGGGAAACCCGCCAGCAAGGTGGTGCACCGGGTCAGCCGGGAGAAAAGGGCCAGGGTCACCAGCGCCAGGCCCAGGGGCAGGAAACCCTTGAAGATAAACCGGTACGGCAGGCCACTGGGGGCCTGTGAACGCTCGTCCAGCACAAAGGCCTTCCAGGCGTAGGGCACCAGGGCTTCCATCATCAGGTAGAGGATCGGCAGCGCCAGCAGGGCAATGCCCAGGGCCTCAATAAGCGCGCGGGTCCGCAGGGAGAATTTCTCTCGCAGCACATCCACCCGCACGTGGTCATCCTTCACCACCGCGTAGGCCAGGGTCATCATCATGGCGATGCCGAACAGGTGCCAGGATAGCTCCTCCAGGGCAATGGAGCCCCGGGACAGCACGAACCGGCTGAATACGTTGACCAGCACCACCACCAGCATCACCAGCCACAGCCAGGACAGACCCCTGCCGATGGCGCTGATCAGCCGATCCAGGCCCTGGGAAAGCCGGTTGTGGGGAAGGCCGTTATGGTGGGCAGCGGGGCTGGCCGGAGCACTGAAAGTCGCAGGTTCCGTCACATCAACCTCGGATATGTTCTGGATTCAGGGGAAAACGGGCGGGCACGGAATGCGCCCGCCCGCGACTGGCTACGGGATCAGTCGTACTGGTAGAAGTCCCGGGGCAGGTAGCCCTTGCTGTGCCAGATGGAGTGGTGTTCCATGAACTCACGCTGGCTGGTGAGCACCCGCCTGAACATCTCGTCCTCGGCGGCGATATCATCCAGCACCTTGTTGGTGGCCTCCTGGAGTTCCCGCAGTACCGGTTCCGGCAGGGTCTGGGCAGTCACGCCTTCGTCCTGGTAGTCCCGCAGGGCGGTGGGCTGGGCGTATTCGCTCTCGGCGAAGCCCTTGAGGGTGGCGGACTCGCAGCCCATTTCCACCAGGGCGCGGGTCTGGGGTTCAAGATCATCCCAGACATCCTTGTTGACCAGCAGGTGGGAGGTGGTCAGGGTCTGGTGCCAGCCCGGCATGATGTAGTTCTTGATGATCTGGTCCAGCCCAAGCATCTTGTCGATGGCCGGTTGCGAGAACTCGGTGGCATCGATGGTCTGCCGCTCCAGGGCCTGGTAGATCTCACCGCCGGGCACCATGGTCACCGAGGCGCCGAGTTCTTCGAGAACCTTGCCGCCGATGCCGGCAAAGCGGATGCGCAGGCCGTCATAATCGTCCAGTGACTCGATGGGCTCGGCAAACCAGCCGGCGCCTTCCGGGCCGATGATGCTGCACAGCATGGGGTGGATATTGCGCTCGGCGTAGATTTCCTCCAGCAATTCGCGGCCTTCGCCCTCGTAGTACCAGGCCAGGTAAGCCGGGGGCTCCATATTGAACGGCGCGCCGGAGTATAGCGGCAGTGCGGGGATGGTGCCCTGGTCATAGCCAACCCAGGTATAGCCGGCCGGGTACTTGCCCTCGCTGACGGCATCCATGATCTCGAAGGGGGGCACCAGCTCGCCCGGCTCATAGTAGCGGAACTGGATATCGCCGCCGGAGATATCCTTGAGGTTCTCGGACAGGTGCTTGACTGGTGTGGTCAGCCCCACCAGGTGGGAAGGGAATGCCAGCGGCACCTGCCAGCGGACCTTTTCCGCGGCGGCGGGGGTGGCGGACAGGGCCAGGGCGCTGGCAGCGGCCACGCCCAGGCCAAGACGGGATACGGAGGTCTTGATCGACATATCGGGTTCCTTGTTGTTTTTGTCGCACTCACGACAGGACTGTCTGTTGCAGCCAGAACAACCGGAACCGGGCACTATCGCCGTGGACGGGAAAGCCAGTGTTGTTAGTGGTTGTTCTGGCCGTCACGCCCTGGTGAGCAGAAACCGTGCCGATCAGGATTTTGTCTTAAAAATCAGATGAATAGAATGCCGGCGCACAGCCGGGAATTGATAGGTGTCCTGAAAATCGGACAATCCCCATGTATATCAGCGAAAACCTGTCCTTAATTACGGACAGGTGTCCTTGATTCAGGACATTCTGGCAAGTTTCTGGTAGAGCACAGAGCGGGAAATCCCCAGCAGGCGGGCCGCCCGGCTGCGGTTGCCCCGGCTGGCCGCCAGGGCTGATTCAATGGCTTCCCGCTCCGCCGATGCCACCACCTCCGCCAGGGTATGGGTAACACCAGCAACCGGGTGGCCGGCGCGCGGGACAGTGTCGGTGACCGGCACCGACAACGTCTCCAGGGCGGGCAGCACCTGTGCCAGTATGTCCCGGTCCAGGGCTTCGGCATTCTCGTTCAGGGTCAGCGCCCGCTCCAGCACATTGCGCAGTTCGCGGATGTTGCCCGGCCAGTGGTGCCGGGCCAGCAGGGCCAGGGCCTCGTCGGTGATCTCCGCCCCCAGGCCCGGCCCATCCGAAAGGTCCGCCAACAGACTTTCACAGAGAATGCCCAGGTCCGCCAGCCGCTCCCGCAGGGAAGGCACCTGAATGTCCATGACATTCAGGCGGTAGTACAGGTCCGACCGGAAGCTGCCCTCCACCATCATCTGCCGCAGGTCACGGCTGGTGGCGGCAATCACCCGCACATCCACCGCCTGCACCTGGTTGGAGCCCAGGGGCTCCACCTCCCCCTCCTGCAGCGCACGGAGCAACTTGGCCTGCAGCGGCAGCGGCATGTCGCCCACCTCGTCCAGGAACAGGGTGCCGCCGTTGGCGAGCTGGAAGCGCCCGTCACGGTATTTGGCGGCGCCGGTGTAGGCACCGGGGGCAACGCCAAAGAACTCTGCCTCCAGCAGGTTTTCCGGTATGGCCGCCACGTTGACCGCCACAAACGGACGCTCCGCCCGCCCGGAGGCGGCATGGATGGCCTGGGCCAGCACCTCCTTACCAGTACCGGTCTCCCCCTGGAGCAGTACCGGCATGTCCCGCCCCGCCGCCAGCCGCGCCTTGCGCTTGACCTCCAGCGCCGCCGGGCTGGCGCCGATAAAGTCCGATAAACTGTAACGGGTGCCCCTTGCCTGTTTGGCCAGGGCCTTGCGGGCCGCCTGAAGGTCCCTGTGCAGGCGGCGGTATCGGGCCACGAGGGGCGTGAGGGGCTGCAGATCGTCATAGAGGATGCAGGCGATGGCGCCCACTACGGCACCGTCTCCATCAAAGTAGGGCAGTCGGGTGACCACCAGTTGCTGGTCCTGATGCTCCATGATATCCAGCAACAGTGGGTCACCGCTGGCCACCACCTCCGGCATACGGCTTTGGGGGATAACCCGCTGCACCGGCTGACCGATCACATCCTGCTCGCGGACACCCAGCAACCGACAGTAGCTGTCATTGATCCAGGTAATGCGCGCGTCGCAGTCCACGGCAATGGCCCCGGCACTGGCCTTTTCGAACATGGCGATCAGTGCCTCAATCATGTCCCGGGTCAGGCCGCGGATTCCGGTCGGCTGGAAGGGGGATGGCATGCGGTACCTCATCTGGCGCTACGGTGGATCAGCCCAGCTTCAGGAACGGGGCCAGTGAAACGCCGAGTATAAACACCAGCGCCGCCAGGGCGGCAATAACCGTGACCGGTTTGCGCAGGAACTGGTGCCAGACGCCATCGCCGCGGCCCTGGCGCAAGGCCTCTTCCCAGGCTTCCCGTTGCCGGCGCTGACGCCCGGCCTGGTAGTCCTTCAGCAGGGCCTTCGCCCGTTCCACCTCGGTCCCGTCATGGGCCCAGAAACCGCCCATGCTGATACCCCAGAAGGAGGGAGGCGTCTCGTAGTAGTTCACCCCATGCTCCTCGAACAGGGCGCGGATCTCATCCGCCTCGTCGTCGGGCACATGGCGCAGATTCATCAAATGGTGGGGCATCGGTTACACTCTCGTGGCCGTCTGGCTTTTGTACGTCATTGCTACAAGGATACTCCATGCCCGGCCACCTTGAGACCCTGCTGGCCTTTGATCACCAGCACCAGCGCGACCAGCGGCAGTCGCCGACCTTCCTGCACCGCCGGGACCGCCGTTACGCCCTGGACCGGGGCGAGGGCCACAAGCCGGATATCCGCCACTGGCTGGGCAAGCTCCAGGCCCTGAACGGGACAACCGCCGCCGGTTTCCCGGAACTCCGGTTCTGGCGGCACTTTACCACCGTCTTTATCACTGCCGGTGCGCTGCTCGGCGTCATCACCATGTCGGGCCTGCTGTTCTATGATGGGGGCCAGCAGATCAATATCACCGTGATCCTCGGCGTCATCCTGCTGCAACTGGTGCTGGCCCTGTTCACCGCCTGCCAGGGGCTGGCCGGCTGGCAACCCTGGGCACCGCTGGCCCACAGTCTGCAACACCGTCTGGAGAAGCGTCAGCCATCATCAGTCCTGCGGCCCCTGTTCAGCCCGATGATGGCACGGACCGCCCAGGCCGCCGGCCTCGCCTTCGGCGTCGCCGGACTGCTGACCCTGCTGGTTTCCGTGGTTGTGCAGGACCTGGCTTTCGGCTGGAGCACCACCCTGGAAACGTCAGCCGAGGGCTGGTATCGCGTTGTCTCCTGGGTGGCGGCCCCCTGGTCCGGCTGGCTGCCGGTGGCCACCCCAAACCTGGATCTGGTGACGGACACCCGCTTTTTCCGGCTGGATGCCGCCGGTACGGACACCGCCAGTATCCGCTGGGGCGCCTGGTGGCCCTTCGTGGCCATGGCCTGGCTGACATGGACCATCCTGCCGCGGCTGCTGTTACTGGTGGTCGCCACCCTGGACCTTCGCCGCAAGGAGCAACGGGCGCTTTGCGACCACCCCGGCTATAAGGCGCTGCTCTGGCGCATGGAAACCCCGGCGGTGGAGACTGGCAGCGACGCCACCGACAGTGGCCAGCTTCCCGTCGATGTCACCTCGGACACCGTCGCCATTCCCGAGACTCCGCTGGTGGTCTGCTGGGCCGGCGCCTCGCCGGCGGACATCCTGACAAAGCCGCCTTCGCAGCCCCTGCGGGCGGGGGGCAACCAGAGTCTTCAGGCGGACCGGGACACCCTGGACGCCATCGCTGAGCGGCGATCTCCGGAGGACCGGCACCTTCTGGTGGTGACCCGGAGCTGGGAGCCCCCCACCGCAGAGCTGGAGGACTTCCTGGAAGATGCCACCAAACAGTTTCCGGATCTCGCCCTGATCCTGCTGCCCGTGGCCAGCGATCCGTCGCAACCACCAGCGCCCCAGCCCCTGGCCCAATGGCTGCGATTTGCAGAGAGGGTCGGCCAGAACACCCGCGTGGCCACCGCCAACACACCGGAGGTGCACCATGCCCCCCAGTGATCAGGCGCCGGTTTTCGCCGTCGTGGGTCACCCCAACCGGGGCAAGTCCAGCGTCGTGGCCACCCTGTCCCAGAACGACCGCATTGCCATCGCCCTGGAACCGGGCACCACCCGGGAGAGCCACACCTACCCCCTGACCGTGGACAACCACACCCTGTATACCCTGGTGGACACCCCCGGGTTCCAGCGCCCGCGGCGGGTGCTGGAATGGCTGGAGGCACACAGCCTGTCCGCCTCCGACCGGCCGGATACGGTGGCGGCATTCGTGCACCAGAACCGGGACAACCCGAAGTTCCGGGACGAGTGTGAGTTGCTGACGCCCATCATCGAGGGCGCCGGCATCATCTACGTGGTGGACGGCTCAGTGCCCTATACAGCCGAGCAGGAGGCGGAAATGACCATCCTGCGCTGGACCGGACAACCCAGCCTGGCCCTGATCAACCGTATCGGCGCCGACGACCACACCGAAAGCTGGCACAAGGCCCTGGGGCAGTTCTTCCAGGTTGTGCGCAGTTTCGACGCCGTTCGCGCCCCGTTCGAGAAACATCTAAGCCTTCTGAAAGCCTTTGGCCAACTCCGCCCGGACTGGGAGCAACCCCTGGATCAGGCCACCCACTATCTGACGCGCCAGCGGGAAGACCGGCAATGGCAGTCCGCCCGGCTGATTGCCGGCGCACTCGCCGACATGATGCGCCACCAGGAGTCCCGTACCTTGCCCCGAAACCTGCCGACACCCGGCAGCAACAGTCGCGAGGCCCTGGAAACCCGACTCAGGGAGCGCTGGTACCAGAATCAGCGGGAACGGGAAGAGCGCCTGCGACGGGATATCGAGACTCTGTACCAGCACCACCAGATCGCCCGTCAGGAAGCCGAACTGAGCTGGCACCAGGACCATGACCTGTTCAGCGAAAGCACCCGCCAGGCCTGGGCCGTCAGCAAACGCTACCTGGCCACCGCCGGCTTCGGCGCCGGCGCGGTCGGTGGTGCCGGTATCGACGCCCTGACCCTGGGCCATTCCCTGGGCGCCGGCGCCCTGATCGGTGGCCTGATCGGCGCCGCCGGCAGCTACTTCTACGGCGACCGGCTGGCGGTGCAGGCGTTACGGCTGGGGCCACTGAAGGGTAGTGGCGAACTACAGACCGCCACCTTCGGCCCGGTACAGGACCTGCAATTCGGCTATATTGTTCTGGGAAGGGCGGTGGATCACTGGTGGCACATCAGTGAAAGGAACCATGCCGGTCGTGACCCGCTGGAGCTGCCACCCTCCGACAGCCACTGGCTGGAACAACTGGACAGCCCCCAGCGCAAGGCGATCCAGCAAGCCCTCGGCAAGCTGCGCAAGGGCCGGCAACTGGCCCCTGACGAACAGCAACCCCTGGAGGCCGCCATCCATTCCGCCCTGGTGGGTTACCGGAAATGGCGGGCCGATAACGGTGCCAGCAGGGATTCGATAGCCTCTGGGGAGGCGGGCCGGCCTCGTTAAGGGGCGGCCAAACAGTTATAATGCAAGGCTTGTCACATTCAGTAGCCTCTGAACGATACCGGGATGATCCCTGGCTTTCAGAACGGCTTTACCCAACCAGAACGAGGTACGCCCATGAAAATCGTACGAGTGCAGGACATCATCGGTACCGAACGTGAAGTCAGCGACAAGCAGTGGACCAGCCGCCGTCTGCTGCTGAAAAAGGACGGCATGGGTTTCTCGTTTCACGAGACCATTATCAAGGCCGGCTCAGAGCACACCTTCTGGTACAAGCACCACCTGGAAGCCGTCTACTGCGTAGCCGGCAACGGGCGCATCAAGGACCTGGCCACGGGCGAGGTTCACGAGATCACCGACGGCACCCTGTATTCCCTCGACAACCACGACCGCCACACCCTGTATGGTGGCACCGAGGACATGCGCCTGATCTGTGCCTTCAACCCGCCGGTGACCGGCCGTGAAATCCACGACGAAGACGGTGCCTACCTGCCGGACACCAGCGACAACTGATCGTTGATGGCGGTCGAACGCACCGCAACCACACCGCCACCGCCAGCAACGCTGCTGCCGGTGGCGGTGTTGCTTTGGCTGGCCGGTGTCTACCTGCGCATCCCCATCCTGGTGGCGCCGCCGCTGGCACCGTTCATCAGCGATGACCTGGGCCTCAACCAGGCCCTGACCGGCGCCCTCACCACCCTGCCCATCCTGATGCTGGCCATTGGCGCCATGCCCGGCTCCCTGGCGATTTCCCGCCTTGGTCCCCGCAACACCCTGGCACTGGCCATCACCATCATGGCCCTGGGCTCCGCCGCCCGGGGGCTAGTTCCTGACGCCATCACCCTGATGGTCGCCAGCATCGTCATGGGCCTCGGCATCGCCATGATGCAACCTGCACTGCCGGCCCTGTTACCGAGATGGCTGGAGCCCCACCACATTGCCATCGGCTCCGCCATCTACATGAACGGCATGCTGATGGGCGAGTTCATCGGTGCCGGCGTCACCCTGCCGGTGCTCATGCCGCTGCTGGACAATAGCTGGCAGGACACCCTGCTGGCCTGGTCGCTGCCGGCGCTGCTGGTGGCCGCCGCCCTGTTCATCCCCAGGCGGGACCTCAGCCGCCCCACCAAACGGGCAGCCTGGCTTCCGGACTGGCGCAATCCCCTGACCCTCAAACTGGGCCTGCTGCTGGGCCTGTCCTCCTCCATGTTCTTTGGCCTCAACGCCTACATGGGCAACCTGCTGGAGCAGCAGGGCCACTTCGGAAAACTCTCCGAAGCCCTGTTCTGCTACAACATCGCCCAGGTCTTCGCCTCCCTGATGATGCTGAAAATGGCCCGCCAGTGGGTCGGCCGCCGCGACCTGATCGTCTGGATGGCCGCCCTGAGCATCCTCGGCACCGCCGGCACCATCGTTACCGAAGGCTGGTGGTCCATCGCCTTCGCCACCTTCATGAGCTTCGTCGCCGGCATACTGCTGATCCTGCTGATCGCCCTGCCACCACTGGTGGTCCGCTCCGAAGACACCGGTCGCCTCTCCGCCGGTACCTTCCTGGTGGGCTACACGGTGGCGTTCTCGGTACCCATGCTGGGCGGCGTCCTGGCAGACTGGACCGGCGATATCCGCCACGCCCTGATGATCATGGTCGGCTACAGCGTGCTGGTGCTGCCACTGGCATTCACCCTCGACCTGACAAACAAAAAGGGCCAGCCCGAAGGCTGACCCCGAAGAGGCCCCACACTCACAGCCTGAGGGCCGTGGAGCGGGGGGTGGGTTCTGCAGGGAACCCTTGTCTGAGCGAAGCGAGTTTTGGGTTTCCGGAAGAACCCGCCCCCCGCTTCGCGGCCCGCCCCCAATCTCAGAGGTAGAAGTCTCTCAACGGAGGAAACCCGTTAAATTCAATAGCGCTGTAAGTGGTCGTATAGGCCCCGGTAGACAGCCAGTACATCCGATCCCCGATCGCCAGATTCAGAGGCAACGGATACTTGTGGTGCTCATACATGATATCGGCACTGTCACAGGTCGGCCCGGCAATCACACAGTCCTCGCCCTCGCCGGACTTCTCCGTCCAGATCGGAAACTTGATCGCCTCATCCAGCGTCTCGATCAGACCACTGAACTTGCCCACATCCGTATACACCCATCGGTGCAGGGCCGTTCGGGACTTGCGGGAGATCAGCACCACCTCGCTCACCAGCACACCGGCATTGGAAATCAGTGAACGGCCCGGCTCGATGATAATCTCCGGCAGGTCGTCACCGAAATCCTCCCTCAGGAAACGATGGATCTCTTCCGCGTACACCCCCAGCTCATTGGTGCGAGTGATGTAGTTGGCCGGGAAACCACCGCCCATGTTGATCATCTTCAGCTCGATGCCGTCCTCTTCCTTCAGACGCTCGAAGATGACCTTCACCTTGTTCAGGGCCGCATCCCAGGCGCCGATCTCACGCTGCTGGGAACCCACGTGGAATGATACGCCATAGGGCACCAGCCCCAGGTCACGGGCCAGGATCAGCAGGTCCATGGCCATGTCGGTCTGACAGCCGAACTTGCGGGACAGGGGCCAGTCCGCGGTCAGCGTACCCTCGGTCAGGATCCGAACATACACCTTCGAGCCCGGGGCCGCCTTGGCAATATTGCGCAGGTCCGCCTCGGAATCCGTGGCGAACAGGCGCACACCGCGCTCGTAGAAGGTGCGGATGTCCTTCGCCTTCTTGATGGTGTTGCCATAGCTGACCCGGTCACCGGTCACACCCAGGGCCATCACCTTGTCCAGCTCATACACCGAGGCAATATCAAAACTGGCGCCCTTGTCCCGCAGCATGGTCAGGATCTGCGGAGCCGGGTTGGCCTTCACCGCGTAGTAGACCTTGGCGTACGGAAAGCCTTCCACCAGCTCGTTGTACTGGCGGTCGATCACCTTGGTGTCGATCACCACGAACGGGGTTTCCTGCGTGTCCGCAAAGTCCTTGATGCGCTTGAACGTCTCGGCGTCGTAGTAGTCGGCAATGTTGGCGTTGGTGACATCGGTCATGGGTGGTGTGTCCCTCCACAGGGTAATCGCCCATAAAAAAGGGCACCACAGCAACGCTGCAGTACCCGTCATATGGCGCGATCATCAGGCTTTTTTCATGGGCCGGATATGAGCAGAAATACCCATGGGGCAAGACCTTATGAAACCACTGGAATAGATTTGTAATGTATTGAAACAGGAAGGGGTTGGGGGCTATTCAATACGCCGCCCAGACTGTTAATGTGGTCACAAATTGAACAGCCGGAGTATAACGATGTCTGAAGTCGCTTCCATGGCAGCCGCCAGCACCCAGATGAGCCAGCAACGGGTGAGTGAACAGGCGCAGATCCAGGTCATGAAACAGGCCATGGACATGCAGGAACAGGGCGCCATGCAATTGCTGGAAGGCGTCACCGATACCGCCGTACCCACTGCCGGCGCTAATCCGTCGGATCGCGTCGGGGCCAATGTTGACGTGAAGGCCTGAGGGCCGGAACCTTCAGACCGCCACCGGCCAGAGTGGGGCCGGGCCGTCCGGATCTTCCGGCGCCGTCCGGGTCCGCAGATAGCCCAGGATGGCATCCTTCAACGCCGTTCCCTGGGCCAGCCCCTGGTTGCCAAACAGCCGGTTGAATTCCAGCACGTAGGGGTAGCCTTCCACCAGGGCGATGTCGAAACCGGCATGGTCCACGCCCAGCGTCCGTGCCAGGCTCAGGGCAAGGTCCGTCGCCACTGCCGGCACCGCCGACGCATCGATTTTTCCGCCCCGTGCCACGTTGTTATAGAAGCCCTGATCCGACTGCCTCCGCCAGTAGGCGGTCAGCACCTGGTCACCCACCACGACCACACGGACATCCCGGTCGATGGGCAGGTATTCCTGCACGTACAGCACCGGCGTCCGCTTGCAGTACCGTAACCAGTCCTGACGGGATTCGATCAGCCAGACGCCCTCACCCATGGAGGCCTTGGGCAACTTGGCGACGAAAGGCGAGGGCATGGTCGCCCAGACCCGCTCCCGCTCTTCCGGCCCGTTGGCTTCGATCAGTGTCCAGGGAGTATGTTCCGGGGCCACGGTCTGGAAGGCCCGGGTCATCTCGACCTTGTCGTGGCCGATGCGGTAGCTGGCTTCACTGGGGAAAACCCGGCACTTCAGGCCATGGACCAGGGCATTTAGTTGCCAGTATTCCGGGAACAGTACCCAGTCGGCCTGTTCAAGCTCGGCCTTGTGACGCAGGAAGTGCTCGGGTTTGATGGTGGTGGTATCCGGGAAGCCCAGGGTACGGAAGATATCGAAGGAAACCAGTTGCATTGGGGTGTTTGCTCAAGGGAGACGCTGTGCATTTTATGGGCAATTCGGTGTTTGGCAAGTGGTTTGTGAGTAAGCCGTGAGCTGGGTTCGTAGATTGGCTGGTTTGGTGGCTGGACTCGAAAACGAGCGAATCTTTACTGATCTTTTGTCTCATGATTGGCATGGAAGCGAGGCGCGGTTTGCCGGCAAACAGGTCTAGTGAGCCTTTCAGTTGGATGCAGTGTTTTCATGGAGGCAAGCACGGGGTCAAAAGTGAGGGGGTGCTGGTAGGTCTTTCAGAGCAGGGCCAGGGAAGGCCCGGTAGCATGGTCGGTCCAGGGATGGGCCGTGAATTGCGGCGGCGAGAGACCTACCAGCACCCCCTCGCAGGCACTAACGCTAAAATACCTACTCCCCGGAGGAAAGCCCGGAACGATACCGGGCAGGACTAACCCCTTCCCACCGCCGAAACGCCCGGGCAAAGGCGGCCTCCTCCGAAAACCCAAGGCGCTCACTCACCACGACCACTGTCTGCCCGGCCTGCAACAACTCCGTCGCCAACCGATGCAACTCCCGCTCCCGCAGCACCTTGAACGACAACCCCTCATCCGCCAGTAACCGGTTCAGATGTCGGCCACTGACCGCCAGCTCCGAGGCCACCCGCTCCTTGCCCCAGTTAGGATGCTCCCGCACCAGGCGACTCACCTGCCCACTCAGACTCTGATGACCCACGGATTCCAGGGTATGATCCGCAAGCTGCCGCAGGTGATCCCGCAACGCGCTATTGGCCTGGATCAACGGCAGATCGCCCTGGTCCCGGTGACACTGCAGACAGTTGCAATCAGCGTCAAACACCACCGGCATACCCAGCCGTTCCCGATAGGACACCCCATCACCCCGGGACGGATGAGCCAGCAACAGGATCTCCGGCCGGAAAGCCTCCCCGGTAGCCCAGCCTGCCAGCCGCACCAGCGACGCCATCACTGCGTCCACCCGTTCCGCCACCCGCACCCGATACTCCGGCCGATAGCAGAGGCTGATCCAATCAGCATCCTCCGAGATCGAGAACTCACCACCATCACCCACCACTGGCGCGTACTCCACCAGCGCCTCAAGCCCCTCCCGCAGGGTATCGCAGCTCACCAGCAACATACCGGCACTGTCCAGGTGCCCCACCTGCAACGCCAGGCCGATCTCCAGCCCGGCCAGCGGATCGTCCACCGCCTGGCAATATTCCTCCCAGAGCCGGTCCTGCACCGCCAGTGGCACCCGCTGCCCCGGCACCACCTGTCGGGTAATATCGTCGGACAGCGTGATGCCCCGGCGTTGCGCCGCCTGCAGGATCGCCTGGGCATAGAGGTGGGTAACCGTGGGTGACGTTCCGATCATGGCCTGAATTGTCGTGGTTTCTGTCCTGTCCGGTCAGGAAAACGGACGCATTTACCCATAAGATACGGGATGACAAAAACAAAATCAGGAAATTCCAACATGTATGCAGTGATCGGCGCGGGCCCCATGGGCCTTGCCTGTGCCCGCAATCTCCAGAAGCAGGGCATTCCCTTTACCGGATTCGAACTCCATGGCGACGTAGGCGGTCTGTGGGATATCGACAACCCGCACAGCACCATGTACGAAACCGCGCATCTGATCTCGTCCAAGCGCATGACCGAGTTCGTGGAGTTTCCCATGAAGGACTCGGTGGCCCAGTACCCCAGCCACCACGAGCTACGCACCTACTTCCGGGACTTCGTCGACCATTTCGGCCTGCGTGAACACTATGAGTTCAACACCTGCGTGGTGAATGTGGAGCCCGACGGCGACCAGTGGCAGGTGACCACCGAGCACGACGGCCAGCAACAGACCCGCACCTTCGACGGCGTAATGATCGCCAACGGCACCCTGCATACCCCCAATAGGCCCAGCCTGCCCGGCGAGTTCGACGGCGAACTGATGCATTCCGCAGACTATCGCTCTCCGGATGTCTTCAAGGGCAAACGGGTACTGATCATCGGCTGTGGTAACTCCGGCGCCGACATCGCCGTGGACGCCGTGCACCATGCCCGCTCGGTGGACATGAGCCTGCGTCGCGGCTACTACTTCCTGCCCAAGTTCCTCAACGGCAAGCCCATCGACACCATTGGTGGCAAACTGAAGATGCCCCGGCCCATCAAGCAACGGCTGGACGCCGCGCTGATCCGACTGGTGATGGGCAAGCCGTCGGACTACGGCCTGCCGGACCCGGACTACCGCATGTACGAATCCCATCCGGTGATCAACTCGCTGATCCTGCACCATCTGGGCCACGGGGATATCCACCCCCGGCGCAGCATCGATCGCGTCGAGGGCAGGACCGTCCACTACAGCGACGGCGAAAGCGGCGAGTACGACCTGATCCTGATGGCCACCGGCTACCTGCTGGATTACCCGTTCATCGACCGCAAGCACCTCAACTGGCCGGAACACGAGGACGCGCCCCGGCTGTACCTGAACATGATGCACCCGGACTACGACAACCTGTTCCTCATGGGGATGATCGAGGCCACCGGCCTGGGCTGGGAAGGTCGCAACCAGCAGGCACGACTGGCTGCCCTGTTCATCCGCGAGCAACAGAAGGGTACCCGGGATGCCGAAGACCTTCGGCAACGAAAGAAGGAGCGGGTGGGCGAACGGCTGGATGGGGGCTACAACTACATCAAGCTCGCCCGCATGGCCTACTATGTGAACAAGGACCAGTACCTGGAGACCCTGGCAGGCCATATCGCCAAACTCCAACCCGACCACAGCAAGGGGTAAATCCGTATGACGGTGCAGTTTGACCCCGCCAGCCTGGTCACCCTCAACGTGATCCTGGCCCTGATGATGTTCGGCGTGTCCCTCAACCTGAGCCCCGCCGACTTCAAACGGGTACTGACCATACCCCGGGCCCCCATCGCCGGGTTAATTGCCCAGTTCCTGTTGCTGCCGGCAGCCACCTGTCTGTTCACCTGGGTCTTCCGGGTCGATCCGCAACTGGCCCTGGGCATGATCCTGGTGGCCTCCTGCCCCGGGGGCAGTTTTTCCAATATCATGACCTGGCTGGGCAAGGGCAGCGTGGCGGTGTCGGTGAGTATGACCGCGGTCTCCAGCCTGGCCGCCACGGTGATGACGCCGCTGAACTTTGCCCTCTACGGCTGGCTCAACCCCCACACCCGCGCCTACCTGCAGGAGATTGCCCTGCAGCCAGAGAACATCCTCATGCTGGTGCTGCTGGTGCTGGCCTTGCCGCTGGTACTGGGCATGGTCACCGGCAGACGCTTCCCGACGCTGGCGGTGCGTAGCGAGAAACCCCTGCGGTTCATTTCGCTGCTAATATTTCTGGCCTTCGTGGCCATCGCTTTCCTCAATAACGTGGATCTGTTCCTGGCCCAGTTCCATACCTTCTTCTGGCTGGTGGTGGGCCACAACCTGCTGGCACTGGCCCTGGGCTACGGCATGGCCCGGCTGATGAAACTGTCGGTGCCGGACCAGCGGGCGGTGACCATGGAGGTGGGAATCCAGAACTCGGGGCTGGGGCTGGTGATCCTGTTTACTTTCTTTCCGGAAGCGGGCGGCATGATGCTGATTACCGCCTTCTGGGGCGTGTGGCACCTGGTGTCAGGCCTCACCCTGTCACAGATCTGGGCCCATCGGCCGCTCCCCGATCCCAAACCCGTACAACCACAAAGCTGACATCATGACCACCGAAAAACGCATCCTGATCACCGGCGCCGCCGGCTACATTGGCCACCAGCTGGGCAACCGGCTGGCGAAGGACTACTTCGTCATGGGTACCGACCTGCACTGGCGGGAAGGCCTGGACTTTCCCCTGGAAGTGCTGGATGTCCGCGATTCGAAACTGGTGCTGACCCTGGCGGAATACCGCATCACCCACGTTATCCACCTGGCGTCGATCCTCCAGGCCTCACCGGACCGGCAGCGGGACTACGACATCGACGTCAACGGCACCCGCAACGTGCTGGAAGCCTGTGTGGCCGCCAAGGTCCGGCACATCACCGTGACCAGTTCCGGGGCCGCCTATGGCTACCACCCGGACAACCCCCCGTGGATCGACGAGGATGACCCACTGCGGGGCAACCCGGAGTTCGCCTACTCGGACCACAAGCGCCAGGTGGAAGAGCTGCTGGCCCGTTACCGCACCGAGCATCCGGAACTGAAACAGCTCATCTTCCGACCCGGCACGGTACTGGGCACGGATACCCGCAACCAGATCACCAGCCTGTTCCTGGCGCCCCGGCTGCTGGCGATCCGCGGCAGTGACTCACCGTTCGTGTTCATCTGGGACCAGGATGTGCTGGATGCCATGGAACAGGGCATCCGCGAAGACCGGACCGGCCGGTACAACATGGCCGGCGACGGTGCCCTGACCATCCGCGAGATTGCCCGCAAACTGGATAAGCCCCTGCTGACCCTGCCGGCGGGCGTCGTCAAGGCGGGCCTGCAGGTGGCAAAATGGCTGGGCAAACCGGTGGGACCGGAGCAGGTCAATTTCCTGCGCTACCGGCCGGTACTCAGCAATCGGCGCCTGAAGGAGGAATTCGGTTACCGGCCCCGGAAGACCTCGGCGGAAACCTTCGACTTCTTCGTCGGGCATGCCCAGCAGCGGGGTGACCTGTGACCGTTACCCTGATTACCGGCGCCGCCAGCGGCCTCGGCTGGGCCATGGCGCAACACTGGTACCGGGCCGGACATTGCCTGGTGCTGGCGGATATCGATGCCGAAGCCCTTCACCAGCGGCGGGCGGAACTGGGCGACGACACCCGGGTGCATATCGTCACCGTCGACGTTACCCGGCGGGACGAGCTCCAGCGCCTGGTGCACGAAACCGAGACCACTTTCGGCCGGCTGGACCTGCTGGTGAACAACGCCGGCATCACCCACCGGTCGCCCGCCACGGACACCAATCCGGAGGTGTTCCGAAAGGTGATGGCGGTGGACTGGCAGGGGCCGGTGGAACTGACACAACTGGCCCTGCCCTTGCTTGAACAGTCCCGGGGCAGCATTATCTGCATCGGTTCCATGGCCGGCTGGATGCCGGTACCGGGGCGGGCCGGCTACTGCGCCGCCAAGGGGGCCCTGGCCCAGTTCTTCGAGGTGCTGCGGCTGGAGCTGGAGCCCCGGGGCGTCCATGTGCTGATGGTGTACCCCAGCTTCCTGGACACCCCCATCGAGCACAACGCCCTGGGGGCGGATGGGAGCAAGGCCAGACATGCCCGCTCCACCATCGGCGGCCTGTCCAGCGCCGATGACATGGCTCGGATGATTGACCAGGCCCTGAACAGGCGCAAGCGCTGGCTACTGCCCGATGGCGTCTCCCGTTTCGGCAGCCTGTTGTGGCGCATCGCGCCGGCCCTCTACCTGCGAGCCATACGCCGTAAGTTTGCCGGCGATATTGCCAGCAGCCACCACCCGACACTCCGGACAAAGGCCCCGTGACATGATCGACCCCTGGCTTTGGCTGGGCTTTGCCATCCTGCTGGCCTACACCATCGAAGCCATCACCGGCTTCGGCTCCATTGTCATCGCCCTGTCCCTGGGGGCCGTGCTGCTGCCCATCCCCGACATGCTGCCGGTACTGGTGCCCCTGAACGTATTCATGAGCGGCTACCTGACCTGGAGGCATCACCACCATATCGACTGGCGGCTACTGGCCACCCTGATCCTGCCGCTGATGCTGGCGGGCACGGTGGCCGGCTACCTGCTGACCCCCTGGCTGGGCGCCGGTATCCTCAAGGCCCTGTTCGGCGCGCTGGTGGTGTGGTTTGCCGGCAAGGAACTGTGGCGACTGTTCGGGGGCCGGGTGGCGGAACCCCACGGCCTGATAACCAGCCGCATAATCACCTTCGGGGCCGGTATCACCCACGGCCTGTTCGCCTCCGGCGGGCCGTTACTGGTCTACGCCCTGGCGGGCATCCGGCTCGACAAGAGCCGGACCCGGGCTACCCTGCTAACCGTCTGGTTCACCCTGAACCTGACCCTCAGCGTGCTCTACCTGTTCGATGGCAGCCTGGTGGCCAGCGCTCACCGGCTGGTGTGGTACCTGCCATTGCTGGTGGTGGGCGTGCTGGTGGGGGAATTCCTGCACCACCGGCTCAACGAGGAGCGCTTCCGGCAGGCAGTGTATGGCGTTCTGCTGATTACCGGCGTGCTACTGATCTTGCGGGCTTAGATGGTCGTTAGCTATCGATCTATTAATAACGATAGCTTATGGGAATAGATAGCATTGGAAAGTCCCATTGGGCAGTCACTGCCCCAATCCGGATACTTATTGGCCAGACGCCTGATAAATTCCGAGGAGGGACCGATGCGTACCGTACAAGATCTGATGTCGAAATGGACCCCTGCACTGCATGAGCGGGACTACCTGAGCCGCGCCGTGGACCAGATCCTGTCCAGCGGCTATACCGGCCTGCCGGTGGTGGATGACGACAATCGCCTGGTGGGATTCCTGTCCGAGCAGGACTGCATCCGCTCACTGGCCAGCAGCACCTACCACTGCGACAACTGGGTACGGATCAGCGACATCATGTCCCGTCACCCGGTCTCCGTCACACCGGATATGTCGGAGCTGGCGCTGGGTGCCCTGTTCACCGAACAGAAACCCAAGGTGTACCCGGTGGTCGACCGTGACAACCGCGTGCTGGGCGTGCTGACCCGCTCCCATGTGATGGCGGCACTGAACGAGCAACTGAAGACCTGCCGGGCGGCTTAGGCCGCCAGGGCCCGGCGTGGCCGAGCGGGTGGAGGTGGCACAGGCAGACCTTCTGGCTGACGGATCACGCCCGGTCGTTTAGCGACACAGGGCCCCATCGCACGTCAGGGTATTGAAATCGTGGACGGCGGAATGCCCCGGGTTGCCCTCCGGCCTGGGCACCCCCTCCGGCACGAAGAAAGTCGCGGAATTGGCCCCGTACAGACCACTGGGATAGGTGAACGCCTCCAGCACCACATAGGCCCGGTGCATCCGGGGGGTAGGGGGCCGTGGTATCCCCTCACCGGCGACCGGGGGGATGTCCGGTTCCGGGCGGCTGGCAATCAGGGCATCCACCCAGGCATCGGCATCGGCGGGCGTGGCTTCGCGCAGGACACCCCTGGTCAGGGCCTGGTCGATACCCGCCTGCCCCGCCAGGGGCGCATCCGGGTCCCGAAACGATTCCGGGGTTTGTGCCGTTGAGGTGATCAGTTCGGCCCCCGCATCAAGAGGCTCCCCCACCAGGATCCGGCCGGTGTCCCTGTCGCCGGGAAACACCAGGTCCACCGGCTGGTTGAAAAGCTTCCGTGACAGGGGGTTCAGCGCAGCATTGCGATCCTTGCCCACATAGAAATATCCGCACGACCCCTGGTTGTCATAACTGCTGTTCAACACCGGAACGTCCGGCTCCAGCCCGGCAATCGCCTGGCGGTGATAGCCGGATACCACCACCGCCACAATCTCCGTGCCCTGGCTCCAGCCCAGGTTCCAGACCGTCGGCTCATAGGCCCCGAGCATCAATGCCACCGGCTGCCCGGGACTGTTGACGGCGACATCGAACCGCGTGGCCTGATGGCCACTCTGGTCGATCTGGAACGGGAGTTCCCGCCCTGTGTAGCCACCGGCGGCGTATACGGCCATGGACTCGGGAAGCTCGAGGTTATGGAAGGCGCAAGGGGGTGGCCTTTCCGCAGGGGCCTGCTCCTGTACCGGAGGCTCAAACTCGAAAGTGGCCTGCTCCCTGGGGGAGTCATCTGCCGCAAACAACAACAGGAGAGAAGTGGCAATCCATGATTTCATGACAACGTCGCCTATGTGTGACGGGGAGCAAACATAATGATGGCCATACCAACCAGCGCCACGGCCGATCCCAACAGGTCATAGGGGGTGGGCCGAATGCCGTCCACCACCCATAGCCACAGGATCGCCATGAAGATATAGACGCCACCGTAGGCCGCATAGACCCGACCTGCAGCGGTGGGGTGCAGGGACAGCAACCAGGCGAACAGCGCCAGGCTCAACGCCGCCGGGATCAGCAACCAGATGGACTTGCCTTCCCGCAGCCACAGGTAGGGCAGATAACAGTCGACAATCTCGGCCAGCGCCGTGACAAGGAACAGGCCGACGGTCTTGAGTTCAGGCAATGCTTGGTACTCCCGATATCATAATGCCCCCACGGGCCAGGGCACGAAATGCACTCTTGTTATCGCGCTGTTTGTCCCTGCACGGCGGAATAGTCACCCTTTCCGATGATGATGTGCAAGCGTGAAAGCGGATTCGACCGTACCACATCAATTCTGTTCAATAACCCAGCCCAGGATTACCGCAGGATACCTCCGTCACCAAAGCGGAGAACCACCCATGAGCCTTTCCCTGATCCTGCCCATGTCGGCGTTTGCCCTGGCTGCATCCATTTCACCGGGTCCGGTCAACCTGGTCTGCCTGAGCAGTGGCACCCGTTACCCCATCGCCCGGGGACTGGTCTTCGTGACCGGGGCTACCCTGGGCTTTATCGTCCTGTTCCTGGCCGTCGGCCTGGGGCTCTACTCGCTGATGACCATGGTGCCGATGCTGGAAGACCTGTTGCGGTGGGCCGGCGTGGCTTTCCTGCTCTACCTGGCCATGCGCCTCGCCCGGGACAGCGGTGACCTGCCGGAGGACGACGCCCGGGCACCCGGCTTTGCCACCGGCGCCCTGATGCAGTGGCTCAACCCCAAGGCCTGGCTGGCCTCTGCCTCCGGCATTGGCGCCTACACCAGTGCCAATGACCTGGACACCATCCTGCTGTTCGCGGTGCTTTACCTGCCCATCTGCTGGCTGTCGCTGGCCACCTGGGTCTACGCCGGCGCCTTTCTCCGTCGCCATGTGCAACGGCCTGCGGTGCTGGTCACCATCAACCGGACACTGGCCGCGTTACTTGCCGCCAGCTGTGTCTACCTGCTGCTTGGCTGACGCCACCCGATACTGCTTCGGGGTGGCCGCCATCAACCGCTTGAAGGTGCGCTGGAAATGGGCCTGGTCGGCAAAGCCCGCGTCCAGGGCAGCCTCAACGATGGGGGCGCCCTCCCTGAGGGCCCGACGACCGAGCTGTATCCGGCGGTTGACCAGGTAGGCATGGGGCGTGAGGCCGAAATGCCGCTTGAACGCACGGACCAGGTGCCCGGCGCTATAGCCCGAGTGGTCACACAGCCTATCCAGTGAGATATCCTCGGCCACATGCTCGTCAAGATAGGCTGCCAGTGATCTGAGGGTTTCCGGAGCCTGTGTCCTGGAGTGGACCGGCTGGCTGGCCAGTTCATGCATCAGGTCCGATAGGAACTCCACCACTTCAGTCTGTTTTTCCAGCAGGTCCCGGCCATCATCCAGCAGGCAATGCGCCATGTGGCAATAACGACGGTACCACCCCGGGTCGGACACAATGGGTGTCTCGATATCCTGCCACTGGGGCGACGGCAGCAGGCCCGCCCGGTAGCGCAGGTCCGTCAGCCAGTCTGTATCCACGTACATCATGAAGTAGGCCCAGGGCTGGTCCTCGATGGGATTGCAGTTGTGCACCCACTCGGGGTTCATCAGCACCAGGTCGCCGGCCGCCACCTGATAACGGTCGCTGCGATAGCAATAGGTGCTCCGGCCGCCGGTTATGGCGCCGATGGACCACTGGGTGTGGCTGTGGGGCGCGTAACAGACCTGGCGGCCGTCCTCGACCTGACGCAGTTCCACATGGGGCATGCGGGGGTCGCGCCAGAAAATGGGGTTGGGTTTCATACGGCTCTCCATGCTCCCGGACAGGATACTGGGTACCAGTATACCCGATGTCCCGTTTGGTGCTTATCGCCCGGACCGCTTGGTCCCCATCTTTGCCTCCGCCGTGAACGGGTCTTCGGGCCAGGGGTGCTTCGGATAGCGGCCGCGCATTTCCTTGCGGACTTCCGGGTACACCTCGCGCCAGAAGCTGGCCAGGTCCGCGGTGACCGCCAGGGGGCGTTGTGCGGGTGATAGTAGGTGGATAACAACGGGGACTCGCCCGCCAGCCAGCCTGGGGGTTTCCGTCCAGCCGAACAGGGCCTGGAGCTTGGCCGCCAGCACCGGACCGTTTTCCGCCGTGTAGTCCAGGCGGACCTGCTGGCCGGTGGGGATTTCCAGGGTGGTGGGCAGTTCCCGTTTCAGGGCCTGCTGCCGATCCCAGGGCAGGAGCGTCTGCAGGGCGTCCATCAGATTAACCTGTTGCAGGGCTTTCCAGTTGCGGACACCGGTTAGGAAAGGGGTCAGCCATTGCTCCAGGATTGCCATCAGGGCGTTGTCAGACACCTCCGGCCACTGGTCCGGTTCCAGGGAGCGCATAAAGGTCACCCTGGCCTGCCACTGGCGGGCGGCTTTCTTCCAGGGAAGGCTGTCGATGCCTTTTTGCCGGACAGCGGTGAGCAGGGCAAGCTGGATCTGCTCGGGCCCTGGCTCCGGTAATGCTTTCTCCGTCAGGACCAGGGCCCCCAACCGGGTCACCCGGCGGGCGACCACGGTACCCCGGGCGTCGTCCCAGGTCGCTTCGTCCGAGGTTTCGATATGGTCGGCCAGGTCCGCTTCCAGGGTGGCACGGTCGGTGGTGGCGGCCAGATAGATCCGCGCCTCCCTGGCCCGGCCATCCAGGTCGGCGGCGACGATCCATGGCTGCTGGCCCAGGGCGTCCTCGTCGGACAGACTGGCGCCACGACCATTACTGAGCTGGTAACGGTGGGCATCCCCGGAACGCCTCAGGCCAACCCGGTCCGGGTAGGCCAGTGCCAGCAGACGGCCCGCCGGCAGGCTGTCATCCACATCCCGGGCGTGGGCATCCGGCAGCAGCCGGGCGGCGGAGCGCCGGATCGCGTCCAGGCGGTTGCGGTCGAGGTTCGGGGCCCGATACTCCCCGCCCAGGGCCTGCAAACGATAGCCGATATCCGCCCCCGCGCCGGGGCCAAGCAGGTCCCGTTCACCCAACAGCGCCGCCAGTCTGGCCGCTGATTGCGGATAGCCCAGTTCCCGCCCCTTCAGCACCATATGGGCCAGGCGGGGATGGATGCCCAGGGCCCGGGCGTTGCGACCATGGTCGGTGATGGTCCCGTCCGGGTTGAGCAGATCCAGCCATTGCAGCAATGCCACCGCCTGGTTCCAGTGGGCGACCGGTGGCGGGTCGAGCCAGTCCAGGTCCTCCGGTTTGAGGGCTCCCCATTGCGCCAGCTCCAGCGCCAGGGGGGCCAGGTCCGCCTCCAGGATCTCCGGGGGCGTGAACGCGGCAAGGCCATGCTGGTCGGACTCGCTCCACAGGCGGTAGCACACCCCGGGCTCCACCCGTCCGGCCCGGCCCTTGCGTTGCTCGGCGGCAGCCCGGGACACGCGCCCTGTCTCCAGGCGGGTCATGCCGCTGTTGGGGTCGAACACCGCCCGTCGGGCCTGGCCGGCGTCGATGACCACCCGCACACCTTCAATGGTCAGGCTGGTCTCGGCAATGGCGGTGGCCAGCACGATCTTGCGTTCGCCGTCGGGGACCGGCTGGATGGCCCGGTCCTGCTCCTCACCCTTGAGGTTGCCGTAAAGGGGCGCCAGGTGAACATTAGTCGGCAGGTCGGGGCGGATCAGGCGCTCCACCTGGCGGATTTCCCCGGCCCCGGGCAGGAACACCAGGATGGACCCCGTTTCCGTCGTCAGCACTTCCCGGATGACCGAGGCCACCTGATCAGTCACCCGGGGTGCCCGCCCGGCAGGGGTCGACGGCGGACGGTGGATCACCGATACCGGGAAGGCGCGGCCCTCGCTGCTGATCACCGGCGCATCATCCAGCATTCGGGCCAGGGGCGTGGTATCCAGGGTGGCGGACATTACCACCACCCGCAGGTCCGGGCGCAGTACCTGCTGGGATTCCCGCACCAGTGCCAGGCCCAGGTCCGCCTGCAGGGAACGCTCGTGCAACTCATCGAACAGCACAGCGGCGTAGTCATCCAGCAGCGGGTCGGACTGGATCATGCGGGTCAGGATGCCTTCCGTGACCACCTCAATGACTGTCTGTGCCGATACCCGGGTATCCAGGCGAGTGCGATAACCCACCGTCTGGCCGGGCGTCTCACCCAGTTGCCGTGCCATGAACCGGGCAGCAGATCGGGCCGCCAGGCGCCGGGGCTCCAGCATCAGGATTCGGCGCCCTTGCCGCCATGGGGCATCCAGCAGGGCAACCGGTACCCGGGTGGTCTTGCCGGCCCCGGGGGGTGCCTGGAGCAACACGGTGGTTTGTGACTCCAGGGTGGCAGTGAGTTCCGGCAGTACCTGGTCGATGGGCAGCATGGACAAGTTCCGGGATCTATCGGCGGGCGTGCCAGTCCTCGGCACGGGGAACGAACAGGGCAAAGAACAGCCCCCAACCCAGGGCAATGGCCCCCAGGGTGAAAGCGCCCACCAGGGTACCACCGGCGTCCAGCCATTGCCGCGTCAGCCAGGGGCCGGCCATCTGCGTCACACTGTACAGGGCCACCGTGGCGGCCGACAGGCGCGGGCCCTGGTGGGGGTGCAGGGCGCGGCCAATACGCTGGGTCAGCAGCACGGTGCCCACAAAGGTGCTGCCCACCAGCAGGGCACAGAGCACAATCCCCCGGGGGTCCGGCCAGACCACCAGCGCCAGGGCACCGAGGAACTGGATCAGGTAGTTCAGCCGCAGGGCCCGGAGGTCGCCCACCCGGGAGCCCAGGTAGCTCCAGACAATGGGCGTGGGAATGGTCACCACCGCCACCAGCAGCCAGGAGCCGTCCACCAGCCAGTGGCCTTCCGGTAACTGGGTCTTGGTCAGCAGGGGCAGGAAGGTCATGGGCAGGATGTAGCCCAGCCCCGCCCCGGCATAGGACAGGAACAGGGGAATGCTGGCCCGGTCCAGCAGAGGCCCCTTGTCAACGAACGAACCGTCATCCCGCTGGAGTCCCGCCGGTACATCCAGTTTCAGCAGGTACCAGGTGGCCCAGGCCGCCAGCGGAATGGACAGCAGCGCCGCCGGCCACCAGCGGGCCGGGCCGGTGAGCAGGTCCGCCGTGCCGGACACCAGCAAGCTGGACAGCAACAGGCCCACACCCACCCCCACATAGACCAGGCCACTGGCGGAGCTGCGGTTGCGCCTTACCAGCCATTCCAGTATCAGTGCCGGCGCCTGCACGAACACCACACCGTTGGCGATGCCGTTCACCAACCTCAGGGCGGACAGCCAGGAGGCCGGTTCCACCTGGGTCTGCAACAGGGTGGTTATCACGTGGACCACCATGGCGATGGGCAGGGTCAGGCGGATCTGGTCCGGGCGGTACCAGCGGATGGCCAGCAGGGCACCGATGAGGTAGCCCAGGTAATTCCAGGTCGCAACAGAGGCGCCTTCGCTGGCGGTCAGTTGGCCGTCGCCCACCAGGTAGGGCAGCAGGGGGGTGTAGATAAAGCGGCCCAGGGCATGGACCACCAGCAGGATAGTGGCGCCGGCCACCACTACCGACAGGAGATTGGCGGGCTTAGCGGCGGACCGGTGCTCTGTCATGGCGACTCCAACGGGATGGATCCCGGATCACGGAGCCTCTGACCTGGTAGCCCGCGGGCGGATAGCCCGGACGGGAACCAGTCGGGAAACTCCTTAGGTTACTTCACATCTACCTTGGCTGGCGTAATGTACTCGATTCTGGGCGGTCCCGCCAGGCAGCCGGCGGCGACCTTGCCGAAGGCCTTCATGTGGTCGCTCTTGCCATGGGGTTCCAGGTGCCCGGCGGATTCCCAGACTTCCAGGAACACCAGCCGGTTGGGATCGGACAGGCTGGTGTGCAGTTCATACTCCAGGCATCCGGGCTCCTTCAGGGTTGCCTCGATACAGGGTTTGGCGGCTTCCAGCAGGGTGTCACGCTGGTCCGGCTTTACATTCAGGATGGCTCGTACGTATAGCATGGTTGTCCTCGGGTTGGGGGTGACACATCCCGGAGAAGGCGTGTCGTTGATTGGAAGTTCAGGCAATCAGCCAGAGCGCGACTGGTTGCGACGGGTCCACTCGTAGATCTCGCGGTAGGCTTCGGCCAGCTTGTCCGGGTCATGGGGGGGCTGGATCAGGGCGGCTGTCCGGCCCTGGGGATTGATCAGGGCCAGATGGCCGCTGTGGTCCACCAGGGTATTGCCCTCACCGTCGTCCCGATGCACGAACACGGCACCCACGCTCTTGGCAAAACTGCGGAGCACATCGATATCGCCGGTCACACCGTGGAAATCCTCCCCGAAGAAATCCACGTACTGCTTCAGCTTTTCCGGGGTGTCATGCTCCGGATCGGCGCTCACCAACAGATAGTTGGGCTGGGGCAGCTCAGACGTCAGGCTGGCGTCGGTCTGTCGCAGGGTGGCCATGGTGGCGGGGCAGATATCCGGGCAGTTGGTGTAGCCCACAAACACAAAGGTCCAGCGACCCTGCAGGTCCTGCCGGGTCATCTCATCGCCCTCTTCGGTGGTGAGGGTGAAGTCCGCCAGCTCCCTGGGCTCGTCATACACAAAGGTGTTGATGGCGCTCAGATCCGGCGCCGGCTCAGGTTCCTGGCTCCGGTTATCCATCTGCTGGAAGATAACAAAACCGAAAATCAGGAATACGATCAGCAGCAATATCAACAGCGTGCGCCGGACCGAACGATCCATCATGTCTCCTGTCAGCCTGGTAATCAGAAGTAGAAGAAGTGGTCCACCAGCAACACCACGAACAGGGCCATCAGGTACGTGATGGAGTACTTGAAGGTTGCCAGCGCCACACGGCGGTCATCCCCCCGGAGCAGGCGGACCGCATACTGCAGGAATCGTAACCCGAGAACCGTGGCGCCCGCCAGGTAGATCCAGCCGGACATGCCGGTGGCAAAGGGTAGCAGGGTGGCCGCCAGCAGCATCAGGGTGTACAGCAGGATGTGCAGTTCGGTGTAACGGTTACCATGGGTGACCGGCAACATGGGAATGCCCGCCTTGGCGTACTCTTCCTTGCGGTGGATGGCCAGGGCCCAGAAGTGGGGGGGCGTCCAGGCGAAGATGATCAGTACCAGCAGCAGGGCATGGCCCTCCACCTGCCCGGTCACCGCCGTCCAGCCCAGCAGTGGCGGCATGGCCCCCGCCAGACCACCGATAACAATGTTCTGGGGCGTGGCCCGCTTGAGGAACAGGGTATACACCCCGGCATAGCCCACCAGGGATGCCAGGGTCAGCCATGCGGTGAGGTGGTTGACCTGCCACATCAGGACCATCATGCCGGCAACCGCCAGCACGGTGGCGAACAGAAGGGCATCCATCTGGCTGACCCGCCCGGTGGCCACCGGGCGGCGACGGGTGCGGGCCATGATGGTGTCAATTTTCTGGTCCACCACGTGGTTGACCACCGCGGCGGCTCCCGCCAGCAACGCAATACCCAGGTTGCCGAACAGCAGCACACTCCATCCGGGAACACCCGGCGTGGCGAGCAGCATGCCGATGACCGAGGTGAGGATCATCAGCGCCACCACACGGGGCTTGGTCAGTTCCAGGAAATCCCGCCAGGAAATGGATCGGCTGGCGGAGGACTGGGCAGCCATGGCCTTGGCCTGGTCAGTCATGCGGGTACCTCGCGTTGCGTTGTTGTTGTCCCTGCCGGTTCTGCGACCGGTTGTCGTGCGTAGCCATGCACACGCCAGAGCATGTGGATAACCGTCAGTAGCAGTCCGGCCCCCATGGCGTTATGGGCCACCGCGACGGACAGTGGAATATGGAATGCGACATTGGCTATGCCCAGCCCAATCTGCATGAGCAGCACCCCCGCGGTCAAGAGGACCATGGATCGGAGTGGTGTGCGTCGCACCTGCCGCCAGAGCACCAGCAGCAGCACGGCAAAATACCCGAGCACCACTATCGCCCCGACACGGTGGGTCATGTGGATCGCCACCCGCCCGTCAGCGGTGAGCTGGCCACCCAGGTAGTTGGGACCAATAGTCTGCAGGATGTCGAAGCCATGACGGAAATCCATGTCCTCGGGCCACCACTGGCCCTGGCAGGTGGGCAGATCGGGACAGGCCACTGCCGCATAGTTGGCGGCAGTCCAGGCCCCCAGGGCAATCTGCAGGATCACCAGGGCCAGGCCGCCGTAGAGCCAGGGTCGCAGGCGGGCCAGGGCACTTTCCCGTTCCGGTGTTACGGACTTGCGGGATGCCCGCAGGCGCAGGGTCAGTAACGTCAGCAGGCTGAGGGTGGTAAAGCCCCCCAACAGGTGTAACGCCACCACCTTGGGCCAGAGCTGCAGGGTCACGGTCCACATGCCGAACAGGGCCTGTAACACGATAAACCCGGCGGTGAACAGGGGGAGTTTGACCGGCACACCTTCTCGGCGATGACGAACAGCGTAGATAGCGAGGCCGAACACAATCAGCCCGAGGCTGCCGGCGGCGTAACGGTGGATCATTTCCGGCCAGCCCTTGGACACATCCACAGGGCTTTCCGGGAAGCGGGCGTTAGCCTCGGCGATACTGGCTTCACTCTGGGGCACGGTGAGGAAGCCGTAGCAACCCGGCCAGTCCGGACAGCCAAGCCCGGCATCCACCAGGCGGGTCCAGGCCCCCAGCATCACCACCACCACCGTAAACAACGCGGCAATCAGCGCCCAGCGTGCCATCACACGGTGAGCCTTACCTGGTTGATTCATGGCAACTTGTTGTTCTTTTTCCACAATCCGAACCCTTGCATGGCCGGGCACTGCCCGGACGTTTCTATCCGATCTGGGAGAGCTTCATCAGGTGCTTGAGGTCTTCGAGCATTTCCTTGCCGGTGTTACCGCTACCGTAGTGCATCATCACATTGCCAAACGGATCCACCACCAGGATGCGTGGGCTCTCGGCCGGGTCTACGTCCGCCGGCCAAGCGGGGTCGGCATCCGGGGCCAGGCTCAGGCGCTCCATGGAGCTGTACTCTTTTTGCCAGCGCGCCTGTAGCTCCTCCGGTACCTTGCCAAGCCAGGCGGCACGGCCCATCCGGTTAGCATTCTTGCCCAGGGCGATATTCACCTGCCGGGCCAGGTACAGGAGCTGTTCGCAATCCTCTCCGCAGTTCTGCGCGGTGACAACCATCAGCCACTTGGCATCCTGCTGGTCCGGGCCGAAGCGGGCCTGCAGGGGCTGTCCTTCGGCACCCAGCAGGTTCAGTTCGGCCACGGGGACCGGCGGTTCGATCAGCTCGCCGTGGTTGCTGCGGGTTTCCGGGTGAAGCCAGCCAGAGTAGTACATGATGGTGGCAAAGATCATCGGCCCGAAACCGATGGCAAACAACAGCAAGGCGGTGCGACGACCGCGGCGTACCTGATCCGGGGACGGTTCGGCTTCCTGCTGCTGGGCAGTCGTATCGGTCATTCAGGACTCCTGCTTACGATAGCTCGCTATTATTGTCAGTATGATGAGCGCCGCTGCCATGGAGAACCACTGCAGGGCATAACCATAGTGAGTCTGCGGGCCCATCATATCGGGTTCCCAGTCAGCCCGGAAGGCACCCGGTTGATTTGTGCCGTCCAGTTTCAAGATCTTATCCGCCACCCCGGGCTCCACTTCCGCGGCCAATTCCTCAGGCAGCGCCTGGACCCGTCGGGGCCAGGTGGAAGGCTTGCTTCTGGCGACCGGTTCGCCCGCCAGGATGGGCGGTACCGGGTAGTCTGCCACCCGGGCCAGCAGACGCACCGGCTCTTGCGGCGTGTCGATGACGGGAAGCTGGTCCCGACGGCGTTCCGCCTGCACCCAGCCCCGGTTAACCACCACCGGGGCCCCCTGGTCGGGGTGGAACAGGCTCAGCACTTCATAACCCGGGGCGCCGTCCCGGGTGCGGTTATCCAGCAGCCATACCGGTGTTCCGTACCGCCCGGTCAGGACAACCGGCTGCCCGGTCACCCTGTTTTCCATGCCCGGATCGACCCACGGACGGGCCTGGGCCGGGTCGTCCCACTGCTCCAGCAGGCGCTCCTTTTCCTCCGCCCGGTCCAGTTGCCAGAACCCGAGGCCCAGCAGTACCGGCAGCATCACCAGAGCCAGCAGTAACAGTCGCCAGTCGGGAGACCAGACCCTGCGACGGGATTCATGTTCAGACATGCTCTGTTATAGTCCCAGTCTGGAGCCACCGGACCCGTCCCTGATGACGGGCAATCCGGCCATGGCCCGGAGGCTTATTGCCTGTACACCGACAACAATAACGGGAATCCAATTCGGGGACGATACCCATGCTTCTAAAGATCCTGATCGTCGTACTGATGCTGGCCGTCATCATCAGCCTGTTCAGTGGCCTGTTCTTCCTGATCAAGGATGATGGCGGCAGACGGCGGGTGGTCAACTCGCTGGCGGTCAGGGTGGGTCTCAGTATACTGCTGCTGCTCGTTATCCTGCTGGCCCTGTGGCAGGGCGGGCTCAGCCTGAACCCGACTCCGTACACCTGAGCCGGAGAATAGCGCCAGGCCGGGTGCCGGACCCCTCCGTCCGGCACCCAGTGGACAGGATCAGATCACGTAGACGAACACGAACAGCCCCAGCCAGACCACATCCACGAAGTGCCAGTACCAGCTTGCCGCCTCGAACCCGAAGTGGTTGTCGCCGGTAAAGTGGCCTTTCTGGATCCGGATGAACATGACAATCAGGATCAGCGAGCCCAGGATCACGTGGGCGCCGTGGAAACCGGTCAGCATGAAGAAGGTGCTGCCGTAGATACCGGACTGCAGGGTCAGGTTCAGGTCCTGGTAGGCGTGGATATACTCGTAGCCCTGCACGAACATGAACACGATCGCCAGACCGATGGTGGCCGCCAGCCAGGTCTTCACCTTATTCCGGTGGTTTTCCTTCAGGGCATGATGGGCCAGCGTGATGGTGAAGGACGACGTGACCAGCAGGATGGTGTTCACCAGGGGCAGTCCCCACGCCCCAATCACCCCTTCCGGTGCCGGATAGGCTTCCGGGTCCGGGTTGTTAATCAGCGGCCAGGTGGCCTGGAAGCCTTCCCACAGCAACCCGCTGGCACCTTTGTCCCCTTCACCGCCCAGCCAGGGCACCGAGAATACCCGGGCATAGAACAGGGCACCGAAGAAGGCGCCGAAGAACATCACCTCGGAAAAGATGAACCAGCTCATGCCCCAGCGGAAGGAACGGTCCATCTGCGGGCTGTAGAGCCCCTCCCGGCTCTCGCGGATCACCGATCCGAACCAGCCGAACAGCATGTAGACCATCACCAGGCTGCCGATCAGGAAGATGAACCAGGAGCTGTGGGTGGACTCACCCTGCCCGCTGTTAACCATGACGGATGCTACCCCGTAGACGGTAAGGAACATCCCGACCGTGGCCACGATGGGCCACTTGCTCTGTTCAGGTACGTAGTACGTCTGGTTGTTCGCCATGCTTTTCTCCAGAGGCCCGTTCCGCTGGCCTGTCCATTCTCGATTATTGTTGTCGTGTCTCTCGTTGCATCGGACGACATCCGGGAGCGCCGTGCCCGTTTCACCGGCCAGGCCTGCTGGCCGGCCCCCGGTCCGGAACCGACCGGGGAACCAGGGCCGCGAATACCCCTTACTTTACGTCCGGCGGCGTTTCAAAGGTGTGATACGGGGCCGGCGACGGCACGGTCCATTCAAGGCCCTCTGCACCATCCCAGGGTTTGGCCGAGGCTTTCTCGCCGTAGCCCCTGGCACACTTCACCACGATGAACAGGAACAGCAACTGGGTGGTACCGAACATGAAGGCGCCAACACTGGACACCATGTTGAAGTCCGCAAACTGCAGCGCGTAGTCCGGAATACGGCGGGGCATGCCGGCCAGGCCCAGGAAGTGCATCGGGAAGAAGGCCAGGTTCATACCCACGAAAGACAACCAGAAGTGAGTTTTGGCCAGGGTTTCGTCATACATGGTGCCAGTCCATTTGGGCAGCCAGTAATAGGCCGCCGCAAAGATGCCAAAGATCGCACCCGGTACCAGTACGTAATGGAAGTGCGCCACCACGAAGTAGGTGTCGTGATACTGGAAGTCCGCCGGGGCGATGGCCAGCATCAGGCCGGAAAAACCGCCGATGGTGAACAGGATAACGAAGGCCACGGAGAACAGCATCGGTGCCTCGAAAGTCATGGAGCCGCGGAACATGGTGGCCACCCAGTTGAACACCTTCACCCCGGTGGGCACCGCAATCAGCATGGTGGCGTACATGAAGAACAGCTGGCCGAAGATGGGAATGCCCACGGTGAACATGTGATGCGCCCACACCACGAACGACAGCAGGGCAATGGCGCCTACCGCGTAGACCATGGATGCGTAGCCGAACAGTGGCTTGCGGGCGAAGGCCGGAATGATGTGGGACACCACACCGAACGCCGGCAGGATCATGATGTACACCTCGGGATGCCCGAAGAACCAGAACACATGCTGGAACAGCACCGGGTCACCGCCGCCGGCGGCATCAAAGAAACTGGTGCCGAAGTTGATGTCCATCAGCATCATGGTCACCACGCCGGCCAGTACCGGCATGACGGCGATCAGCAGGAAGGCGGTGATCAGCCAGGTCCATACGAACAGGGGCATTTTCATCAGGGTCATGCCCGGCGCCCGCAGGTTGAGGATGGTGGCAATGACGTTGATGGCGCCCATGATGGAGGAAATCCCCATGATATGGACGGCAAAGATAAAGAACGTGGTGCTCGGCGGCCCGTAGGTCGTCGACAGTGGTGCGTAGAACGTCCAGCCGAAGTTGGGCGCGCCGCCCTCCATGAACAGGGTGGACACCAGCATCAGGAAGGCCGCCGGCAGCAACCAGAAACTCCAGTTGTTCATCCGGGGCAGCGCCATGTCCGGTGCCCCCACCATCAATGGCAGCATCCAGTTGGCCAGCCCCACGAAGGCCGGCATCACCGCACCGAAGACCATAATCAGGCCGTGCATGGTGGTCATCTGGTTGAAGAACTCGGGCTGCACAATCTGCAGCCCGGGCTGGAACAGTTCCGCCCGGATGACCATGGCCATGCTGCCCCCGAGGAGGAACATGGCAAAACTGAAGATCAGGTACATGGACCCGATATCTTTGTGGTTGGTGGTTAACAGCCACCGGGTTATGCCCTTGGCGGGACCGTGATGGTGGTCCTGGGCGTGGGTATCTGCGACCGCACTCATTTGAAACCCCCGTTGCCGCCTGATTCTTTTCGCTGGCGATATCTTGTTATCTGGCGAACCCGACGGCGGAACCCTGCCCGCCGTCCGGCTGTCTGTTATTGATTCTTGTAGTCGAACACTTCTTTCGGCGTCACCATTTCACCGGTGTTATTACCCCAGGCGTTACGCTCGTAGGTAATCACCGCGGCCAGATCGGCCTCGCTGAGCTGGGCTCCGAAGGCCTGCATGGCGGTGCCGTTAACACCATTGACCACGACATCCAGGTGCGCCTCCACGTCCTCGGTCACCATCGGGGACCCCTTGAGTGCCGGGAAAGCGCCGCCGCCGGTACCATCCTGGCCATGACAGGCCGCACAGTAGGAGGTGTAGACACCCTCGCCACGCTCAACCAGCTCTTCCAGGGTCCAGTCCTTCTCGGTGAGCTGGCGCTCTTTTTCGGCCGCTTCCCGCCGGTCCGCGACCCACTGGTTGTATTCCTCTTCCGGCACCGCTTCAACCACCACCGGCATGAAGCCATGGTCCTTGCCGCACAGCTCGGTACATTGCCCGCGATAGATACCCGGCTCGTTCACCTCGAACCAGACCTTGTTGATAAAACCTGGAATGGCGTCCTTCTTGATGCTGAAGGCCGGCACCCACCAGGAGTGGATAACGTCGGCCGCCGTGAGCTCCAGGCGTATCCGCTTACCCACCGGAATCACCATCGGGTTGTCCACGTCCAGGAGATAGTTTTCGTTCTTGTCCATCCGGTTGTCGATTTCATCCCGGGAGGTGGCAAGGTTGGAAAAGTAGCCGAACTCATCATTGAGATACTGGTACTGCCAGCGCCACTGGTAACCGGTGACCCGGATATCGATGTCGGCTTCGCTGGTGTCGTACATGTCGACCAGGGTGGCCGTGGCGGGGATGGCCATGATGACCAGAATGGCAAAGGGTATAATCGTCCAGAGAATCTCCACGAGGGTGTTCTCGTGGAAATTGGCGGGCTTGTAGCCCTTGGACTTTCGATGGGCAAAGATGGACCAGAACATGACCCCGAAGACCACGACGCCGATGGCGACGCATATCCACAGGATGGTCATGTGAAGACCATAAACCTGGTTGCTTGTTTCAGTGACCCCCGGGGACATGTTCAGGGTCCACTCGGCCAGCGCCGGAGCAGACAATAACAGGCCCGCGACAAGGGCACCTGCCCGTTTTACGTGCACGTGCATACCGCGTCTCCACAGAATGTTGTTCTTGTTCATGACAGACACACTTGGAGCGGTCGTCTCTCCTGCGACGGCTGCCTGTCATGTCTGGCGGATCTGCGTGACACTTCCAGTGGATCGTTGGAAGTTCGTCCCCCCGGGCGCTATTGAAACCGGTCGCGCTCGCACACGCAACAGGTGGATTGCCGGGAAGTCTGTTCACGGATAACCAGAAGCCAGTATAGACAGAGAGTTAGCTCACACTCAAAACCTCTGACACATTTTGAAAAATTTTATAGATATAACCTTATGCAATTACGATATATGAGATCTCCTGACACAGTCGCGACATGCTGACCCTGACCCACTCGGACCGGCACCTGTGGCGCCTGGCCTGGCCGTTGATGCTCACCAACCTGACCGTCCCCCTGCTGGGACTGGTGGATACCGCCGTGCTGGGCCACCTGGAAAGCCCCGAATACCTGGGGGCGGTGGCCGTGGGCGCCAACCTGTTCAGCATCCTCTACTGGACCTTCGGCTTCATGCGCATGGGCACCACCGGGCTGGCGGCCCAGGCCTTCGGGCGCCGGGACGCCACCGCCCAGACCGCGCTGCTGCTACGATCCCTGCTGCTGGCCTGCGGCATTGCGCTGACGCTGATCCTGCTGCAGTCGCCACTCATTGCCACCGGCCTGGCACTGATGAACCCGGGGCCAGATGTGGCGGAGCTGGCGGCCGGGTACGCCGCCATCCGTATCTGGAGTGCACCGGCCGTGCTGTGCCAGTACACCCTGGTGGGCTGGCTGATCGGCTGCCAACTACCCCGCGGGCCCATGATCATGCTGATCGCCGCCAACAGCGTGAACATCGTGCTGGACGTGCTGTTCGTAACGGTACTGGGCTGGAACAGCCGTGGTGTGGCCCTGGCCACGGTTATCGCGGAGTACGGCGCCACCACCCTGGGCCTGTGGCTGGTGTGGCAGCGCCTGCCGGACCACCGGGCCAGCCTGCGGGCCTTGCTCGGTACGTTGCCGGACTACCTGGCGCTGATCCGCGTCAACCGCTATATCATGGTGCGCACTATCGCATTGCTGCTGGTGCTGGCCTTCTTCACGGCCCAGGGCGCCCGCCAGGGGGAAGTGATCCTGGCCGCCAATGCCGTACTGCTGACCTTCCTGCTGGTGATATCCAACGGCCTGGACGGCTTTGCCAATGCCGCCGAGGCCATGGTGGGCCAGGCGGTGGGCAGACGTTCACACCGCCGTTTCCTGGTGGCCTGCCGCACCGCCACCCGCTGGTCACTGATTGGCGCGGTGGTGTTCACGGCGTTGTTCGTTGCCGGCGGGCACTGGCTGATCGGCCTGCTGACCAGCATCGATGAGGTACGTGACACCGCCCGCCAGTTCCTGCCCTGGCTCTGGCTGCTGCCTGCCACCGCCGTATGGGGTTACCTGTTCGACGGCATCTTCATCGGCGCCACCCGCACCCGGGACATGCAAAACACCATGCTGTTCTCGGCGCTGGTGGTGTTCCTGCCCGGCTGGTGGCTGACCACCGGCTGGGGCAATCACGGGCTTTGGTTTGCCCTGATCCTGCTGATGGTGGCGCGGGCAACGTCCATGGCGATGGTGTTCATGATCCGGACACGACATGGGTCATGGTTCTTCAATGAGTGATCGGTAATCCCCCCGGCACGAGAAAAAATCTCAACTACACTCCAGTTTAGGGAGCCGCCGACGCGGACAGCCCCGCATGACATAGTAACCCCGGCATTGTCTGACATGACTCCAGAGGCAGTATTGAACATCATTGATCAGGCCCGTCGGCAGGAAGCCCGTTCCGGCGAATTCCTTCGCCAGATGCGCGAGAAGGCAGCCAGGCTGCCCGCCAGCGTAACGGTGGACGGCTATCAGCCGGCCATGTGCCTGTTCCAGTTCGCGATCGAGTACATCGAGATGGCCCCGCGGCTGATCGACTGTATCGACGACTGTGCCCGCAAGTCCGGCAAGCGGGGGCTGTTTGACCCGTTCATCCAGACCGCCATCTGCTACTTCACGCAGCCCTCCATCATGCTGACCCGGTACGACGGTCTCGACGGCCTGCTAATCAAGGCCTACCTGTGCCACCGCCTGATGGAGGAAATGTACGAGAACAATCTCTCCACCCGCCGCAGCCAGGTGGTGGACATGGAAGCCACCCAGGCCAACCTGCTGGCTCACCAGCTCATCGGGGAGCCCTTCGCCAACGAGCTGGACGAATCCATCAACATGACCATGCTCAACCTGATCCGGTCACCGAGCTACTATGAACTGGATCTCGATCCGTTCGTAGAAGAACTACAGAAGGCCGCCAGGATGTGGATGAAGGAATACTGGGAAAACCTGCTGACCCGGAACCACATCCGGTTTACCCTGATGCCCTGACCGAACAACGAGCGACGGCAATGACGTGCAAACAGGCCCTGGTACTGTGTTTTACGGTGGCCCCCATGCTTGCGGTTGCGGATAACCTCCGCTTCCAGGTCACCGATGCCGGCAACGGCAAACCGCTGGCCGACGCGGTGATCGTCCTTCCGCTACCGGTGGACGAGACCACCGCGGACGCCCGTATGGTGCAGGAGAACCGCCAGTTCGTCCCCCATGTGATGGTGGTTCCGCCCGGTACCGATGTGGCCTTCCCCAACCGTGATAACACTCAGCACCACGTTTATTCATTTTCCCCGGCGAAGACGTTCGAAATCGAGCTTTATGCCGGCGTACCCGAGGCTCCGGTCAACTTTGGCACCACCGGCGTGGTGGAGCTGGGCTGCAACATCCATGACCAGATGCAGGGCTTCATCCTGGTGACCGACCAGCACCACGGGGTCACCCGTGAACAGGGAGCGGTGTCGCTGGACTGGCCGGACGAACGCCCGCTGCCCGACCAGGTCCGCGTCTGGCATCCCCGGCTGGTGAACAATACCGAACTGGTGGACGTTGCCGTCGACCTGACCGGCAGCGACCCGGTGACCCTGACGCTGAACGTGCGCCCCGAGCCGGAAACGGATTCCTCCCTCCAGCGACTGCAGCAGCGTTTCCGGGAGCTATGACCTGGCGACCTGGCAGTCTCGGGTTCCGTGGCCGCCTGCTGGCGGCCATGCTTTCCCTGGTGGCGGCCACCGCCCTCGCCCTGGGGCTGGTCTTCATGCTCTATCTGCTGGAAGACGAGGAACAGCGGGCCGCCAACAGCCTTGATGTCGCCGCACGGGTCACCACCGAGATCATGGCCGGCCGCGCCGAATTGCTGAGCGGCAGCCTGCAGGTACTGGTGGATGATTTCGGGTTCCGGTCCGCCATTGCCAGCGACAACCAGGCCACCCTGGAAAGTGCCCTCAACAACCATGCCGGTCGCGCTGGTGCCGATATCGCCGTGGTGCTGGATAGCAACGGCAACCCGAAGGCCACCCTGGGCACCGCCGACATCAACCTGGAGGACTTCCTTCCCCGACTGCTGGCAAGGGCCCGGGACCAGGGGCAGGCGGAGCAGATCGTCAGCACCGGCAACAAGGCCCTGCAGATGTTTGTCGTGCCCGTGAGCGGTGCCGGCCTGCGGGCGTGGCTTGTCGCCGGTTTTTCCCTGGACAACGGCTTTGCCCGCCAACTGGCGGAACTGACGGACACCAGCGTGGTGTTCCGCAGCCGCGCCAGCGCCTCCCTGCTGGCCGCGAGCGCCCCCCCGGAACCCTTCACCAGGCTGCCCGAGCCCGGAGACAACGGAGACACGCAGGAAACCCGGGGATTCTTCTTCCGCGCCATCGACCTTGGCCCGGGACAACCATCCCCAGTGCAGGCCATGCTGCTGGTCGACCGTGAGCAGGCCCTGGCCAACTACTATGACCGCGTCACCGATCTGGTCCTCATCCTGTTGATGGCCGCGGCCCTGTCCGGGCTGGTAGTACTGGTGACGGCGCGGGCACTGGGTCGGCCGGTTCTGGATCTGGCACGGCTCGCCACCGCCATTGGCAATGGCGAGCCGGTCACCGAACCCACGCCGCCACGAACCCGCGAATTGCGAACCCTCCAGGGTGCCCTGATCACCATGCAACGCCGGGTCAGGGAGCGGGAGGAACGCATCCGCTTCAACGCCTTCCACGACGAACTCACCGGCCTGACTAACCGCAAGGCCCTGAACGCACAGCTTGAGGAATACCTGCGGAAACGGCGGCCACTGCTGCTGGCCGGTATCACCCTGACCCGGTTCCGGGCCCTCAACGACACCCTCGGGTTCGATTTTGGCGACCAGGCCCTGGGTCTGGCCGCTGACCGGCTCCGTGCCTCCGTGGAGAGCCAGGCCCTGTTACTGAGCCGTTCCGGCGGCAACGAGTTCGTGGTTCTGGCGGACCCCGGAGCGGGTCCGCTGCACACCCTGCTGCCCCGCATTCAGGATGAGCTCCAGGCCGAAGCCACTATCGACGGGACGCCCCTCCACCTGCAGGTGGCTCTGGCGGGCCTGGAAGTCCCCCGGGATGCCGGCACCCTGGACGAAATCCGGCGTCGGTTGCGGCTGACTCTGAAACGGGCCGAACACAGCCCCGGGCAGGTGGCCCTGTACGAACCCGGCGGGGACGAGCACCATCTGCGGGAGCTGACCCTCAGCCAGGACCTGCGCCAGGCCATCGCCACTGGTGGCCTGAACCTCGTGTACCAGCCCAAGATCGACATGAACAGCGTGGGCATTGCCCAGGTGGAAGCCCTGTGCCGCTGGCACCACCCGGAGCTGGGGTTCATCTCACCTGAGGAGTTCATCCTGCTGGCGGAACAGACCGGCCAGATCGGCAACCTGACGCGCTTTATCCTGACCCGGATTGCCCACGACCTGGCGAGCCTGCACGGGGAAGGCCTGTTGATCGGCGCCGCCATCAATCTGTCGGCCCTGGACCTGGGCAATCCGCAACTGACCGACGATGTCCGGCAGGCCTTCGGGGAGCAGGGTATCGACTGCCACTGGCTTACCTTCGAGGTCACCGAAAGTGCGGTGATGTCGGATGCCGCCTCCGCTCACCGCACCCTGGACCAGCTCAGGGCCATGGGTGCGACCCTGTCGGTGGATGACTTCGGTACCGGCTATTCGTCCCTGTCGCAACTGCGCCAGTTGCCGGTACAGGAACTGAAGATCGACAAATCCTTCGTGCTGCGCCTGCACCGGGAACCCCAGGACCAGTTGATCGTCCGCTCCACCCTCGACATGGCCCACGGGCTGGGCCTCACCGTGGTGGCGGAAGGCATCGAGGACCTGGAAAGCTGGCAACTGCTGCAGGACTGGGGCTGCGACAAGGGGCAGGGTTTCTACATGGCACGCCCGATGCCAGCAGCGGACCTTGGTGACTGGGCCCGGACCTTCCGGACCCAGGCCGACACATTGCTTCCGACCACTGGAGATATCTCATGAGAGACCACCCCCGACGCGCCGGACCGACACTGGCCATCGCCGCGGCCCTGACCCTGTCCACATCCGCCATTGCCGACCCCGGCAGCCGGCTCTGGGCCACCGGCGGGGTCACCACCATCGAGGGCAGTGCCGGCGGCGGACTGGTGCCCTGGGCAATGCTGGCGGGCTACGCCAGCGATCGGGAGTGGGGCGGCACGGTCACCCTGTCACAGGCGAAAGTGGACGATTTCACCCTGAATGTCGCCGGTGCCGCCGTGAACTGGCATAACCGGGTCGAAGTCAGCATCGCCCGCCAGACCCTGGACCTGGATACCCTGGGGGCTGCCCTGGGCGAAGACGAGCTGTCCCAGGATATCTTCGGGATCAAGGCACGGCTGTTTGGCGATGTGCTCTACAGTGACTACGGCCAGTGGTCCGTGGGACTGCAACACAAGCGCCAGCGGGACTTCGACATACCGGAGGCCGTGGGTGCCAGGGATGACCGTGGCACCGATGTCTACCTGTCTGCCAGCAAGCTGTTCTTTGCCGCGGTGTTCGACCGCAACCTGCTGTTGAACGCCACCGTGCGGGGCACCAAAGCCAACCAGGGTGGGTTGCTGGGCTTTGGCGGTGACCGCAACGACGACTACGAGGCCATGCTGGAAACCAGCGCCGGTGTACTCCTGAACCGGCGCTGGATCATAGGTGCCGAGTACCGGCAGAAGCCGGATAACCTGGGCTTCGCTACCGAGGACGACTGGTGGGACATCTTCATCGTCTGGGTGCCGGACCGGCGCCTGGCCATCACTGCCGCCTGGACCAACCTGGGCGACATCGCCGGCCTTGAGGACCAGCGGGGCCCCTACCTTTCGCTGCAGGGCAGTTTCTGAGGAGTTCCACGATGACACTGAGAACGGGCACGATCATCCTGCTGACCACCCTGGCACTGCTTACCGGATGCGCCACCCGCGATTCCCTGTCCGGGGATACCCTCTACCAGGACCTGGGCGAGCGCGCTGGCATTGCCGATATCGTGGAGGACCTGCTGCACCGTATCGTCGAGGACGAACGCATTGCCTTCCAGTTCAAGGGCATCGATGTGGTTCAGTTCCACACCAACCTCACGGACCAGATCTGCGAGATCAGCGGCGGCCCCTGCACCTACGGAGGACGCCCGATGACCGAGGTACACACGGACATGAACGTGACCGAAACCCAGTTCAATGCCCTGGCGGAGCAACTGGTGCTGGCCATGGAGGACAACGGTATCAGCACCGGCGCCCAGAACCGGCTCCTCAAGCGGCTGGTGGAGCTGCACCCACAGATCACCCACCGCTAGGTGAACGGCGCGCTTGGCGTGGGTGACAACTGGCGTTAACCTTGTTGGCCTTCAACCCACTGAATTTCCTTCTGACCGGAGAACCCCTCAATGGACAATCCCGATCTCGGCAAACTGATCCTCCGCCTGACCCTTGGCGGCCTGCTACTGTTCCATGGCATCAGCAAGCTGCTCAACGGCGTCGGATTCATTGAGGGTCAACTGGCCAGCCATGGCATTCCGGCGTTCTTCGCCTATGGTGTATTCATTGGGGAACTGTTGGCGCCCCTGATGGTTATCCTGGGCTACCAGACCCGCATCGGGGCCCTGATCATTGTCTTCAACATGCTGGTGGCCATCGCTCTGGTCCACACCCATGAGTTGATGAAGCTCGGTGGCAACGGCGGCTGGGCACTGGAACTGCAGGGCTTTTTCCTGTTCACCGCGCTGGCGCTGATCTTCCTGGGACCAGGCCGCTACAAGCTGAAGAACTGAGGTACCACCATGACCCGGCACGTGCTCCCCGGTCGCTACCGGCACTACAAGGGCAAGGACTACGAAGTCATCGGTACGGCCCGCCATAGCGAAACCGAGGAATGGCTGGTGGTCTACCGCTGCCTGTACGGCGACTACAGCCTTTGGGTTCGCCCCCTGGAGATGTTCAACGAATCGGTGGAAGTGGCCGGCGAGCAGGTGCCCCGCTTTACCCGCATCAGTGACTGACCCATAAGTCATTGATGCATCGTGCCCGGGTGTCCCAGACCCCGGGCATTTTTGACTCCACGGCCCGTTTCCTGCACATTAGCGCCCCTTCAAAACCTGACCAATCTGTAATCACCCGTGCACAAGGCCCCACAAGGGCCACTGCTAACCATCGGAGTCTTACCATGAACGCCGTTGTCGCTGCGGTAATCGTCATGCTCGTATTGAGCCTGCTTCGCATCCACGTTGTCGTTGCCCTGATCATTGGCGCCCTTGTCGGCGGCCTGCTGGGCGGCCTGTCCCTGGACGCCACCATCGAAGCCTTCAACAACGGACTGGGTGGCGGTGCCACCGTGGCCCTGTCCTACGCCACCCTCGGTGCCTTTGCCGTGGCCATCGGAAAGTCCGGCCTGGCCCATGCCCTGGCGGACAAGGCATTGGCGCTGGTGGGCAACCAGGACGCCGGTGACTCCTCCGCCGCGGCCAACAAGGGGGTGCGCTTCCTGATTATCGGCCTGTTGCTGGCGGTGGCCCTGTCCTCCCAGAACATCCTGCCGATCCACATCGCCTTTATCCCGCTGATCGTACCGCCGCTGCTGTATGTGATGGCAAAGCTTAAACTGGACCGGCGTCTGGTGGCCTGTGTGCTGACTTTCGGCCTGATCACCCCCTACATGTTCCTGCCGGTGGGCTTCGGCGGCATCTACCTGAACGAGATCCTGATGGCCAATGTGGCGGACAATGGCATCACCATCGAGGGCCTGAGTGTGATCAAGGCCATGGCCCTGCCCGCCCTGGGCATGCTGGTGGGTCTTCTCGTGGCGGTCTTCTTCAGCTACCGGGGTGACCGCCACTACGACCTGTCGCTGATCGAGCAGACCGAACGGGTGGACACCCACTACAACAGCTGGACCCTGTTCATGGCCCTGATGGCCATCGTCGCGGCCTTTGTGGTCCAGCTCTGGCTTGGCTCCATGATCCTGGGGGCGCTGACCGGCTTCGTGCTGTTCAACCTGTCCGGCGTGGTGCGGTGGAAGGAATCCGATGACCTGTTCACCGAAGGCATGAAGATGCTGGCCATGATCGGCTTCATCATGATCGCCGCCAACGGCTTTGCGGAAGTGATGCGGGAAACCGGCGACATCGCCAGCCTGGTACAGGGCTCCGTCGAGGCCATCGGTGACAACCGGGCCATGGCGGCCTTCCTGATGCTGGTGGTGGGCCTGCTGATCACCATGGGCATCGGCTCGTCCTTCTCCACCATTCCCATCATCGCCGCCCTCTATGTACCCCTGGCCCTGGAACTGGGCTTCAGCCCCCTGGCCATTGTCGCCCTGGTGGGCACCGCCGGCGCCCTGGGGGATGCAGGCTCACCCGCCTCCGACTCCACCCTCGGCCCCACTGCCGGCCTCAACGTGGACGGCCAGCACAACCACATCTGGGACACCGTGGTACCCACCTTCCTGCACTACAACCTGCCGTTACTGGTGTTTGGTTGGCTGGCGGCGATGGTGCTGTAACCAGCGGACCAGGGGGTAGTAAGGCTTAGGCGGGTTGGTTTCAAAACGAAAGGGTCCGGGTGGGGATTCCGAAACAGTCAGAAAAACAACCGTTTTTCGTTTAGGAACCCCCACCCGGACCCTTGAGCCCCCAGAGTTTGCAGGCTACAAAAGCAACCACGTAGCCCAGAAAATCAATCCTCAGAGCGGGACTTGAAAAACACCACCTGCTTGACGGTGTGGTCCTCCTCATTGTCACGCTTGTTCACCCGGGTCTCCAGCTCCCCATTACCGGAGGGGCCATCGCCCCCCTGGCTGTCGGTGAAGCCGCAGGAGACACACTCCCGGTGCTGAACGCCGTCGTCATCAGTGAACATGGTCAGCCGGTCCATGGCCGCGCACCGGGGGCACACAGCCCCGGCGATGAAGCGTTTCGGTGTACGGGCCATTATCTGACTCCTCAGGCTGCGTGCTCGTGGTCGGTGATGCCGGACTGGCGGAGCAGGGCATCCACGTCCGGTTCACGGCCCCGGAAAGCCTTGAACAGTTCCGCCGGCTCCCGGGAGCCGCCCATTTCCAGGATGTTCTCCCGGAAGGACTGGCCGGTCTGCGGATCGAAGATGCCATTCTCCTCGAACAGCGAGAAGGCGTCCGCCGCCAGCACTTCCGCCCACTTGTAGCTGTAGTAGCCCGCCGCATAGCCACCGGCAAAGATGTGGGAAAAGCCATTGGGGAAGCGGTTGAACTCGGGGCTCTCGATCACCGCAATGTCCTTACGGACTTCCCGGTGCATGTCCAGTGGATTGGTGGGGGCTGCCTCGGTGAATTCCGCGTGCAGGCGGAAATCGAACAGGGAGAACTCCAGTTGGCGGACCATCTGCATGCCGGCCTGGAAGTTCTTGGCCGCCAGCATCTTGTCCAGAAGGTCCTGGGGTAGCGGTTCGCCGGTCTCGTGATGGCTGGCGATCAGGGCCAGGGAGTCCGGGTTCCAGCACCAGTTCTCCAGGAACTGGCTGGGCAGTTCCACTGCATCCCAGGCCACACCGTTGATACCAGACACATCCGCCACATCCACCTGGGTCAGCATATGGTGCAGGCCATGGCCGAACTCGTGGAACAGGGTGGTCACCTCGTCGTGGGTCAGCAGTGACGGCTTGCCTTCCACCGGCGGCGTGAAGTTGCAGGTCAGGAAGGCCACCGGCAGTTGCAGGGTGCCACGCTGGTTCTTCCAGCGTACCCGGCAGTCGGCCATCCAGGCGCCGCCACGTTTGCCCTGGCGGGCGAAGGGATCCAGGTAGAACCAGGCGATCTCTTCACCATCGCGGGAGATGCGATAGGCGGTGGCGTCCTTGTGCCAGGTTTCCACTTCGGGCCGATGCTCGATCTGCACACCAAACAGCTTCTCGGTGACCTGGAACATGCCGGAGATGACACGCTCCGCCGGGAACCAGGGACGCAGGGTTTCCGGGGAAATATCGTAACGCCTCTGGCGCAGTTTCTCGCTGTAGTAGCCGATGTCCCAGGCCTGCAGGTCCTCAACGCCGTACTCCTCCCTGACGAAGGCCTTCAGTTCGGCCACTTCCTGCTCCGCCACCGGCTTGGACTTGGCGGCGAGCTGGTTCAGGAAGTCCATGACTTCGCCGACGCTGGAGGCCATCTTGGTGGCCAGGGAGCGCTCAGCGTAGCTGTTGAAACCCAACAGTTTGGACTGGGCATGCCGACGCTTGAGAATCTCCGCCATGATCGGGGTGTTGTCCCATTTGCCGCCGTCGGGCCCCACATCGGAGGCGCGGGTGACGAAGGCTTCGTAGACTTCCCGGCGCAGCTCCCGGTTATCGCAGTAGGTCATGACCGGAAAGAAGCTGGGGAAATCCAGGGTGATCACGAACCCGTCCAGCTCTTTCTGTTTGGCGGCCTGACGGGCGCCGTCCAGGGCCGATTCGGGCACGCCGGCGAGTTCGCTCTCGTCGGTGATGTGCTTGTACCAGTGCTGAGTGGCATCCAGTACGTTGTCGCTGAAGCGGCTGGACAGGTCCGCCAGCTCCCGGGACAGGTTAGCGAAGGTTTTCTTCTTGTCCTCGGGCAGGTCGACGCCCCCCAGGCGGAAGTCCCGCAGGGTGTTGTTGACCATCTTGCGCTGGGCCTCACTGAGGTCCTGGAAATCCGAACGTTCGGCCACTCTCTTGAAGGCGGCGCAGAGTTGCTCGTTCTGGCTGATCTCGGTGCCATACTCAGTGAGCTTTTCCAGGCAGCGCTTATGGACGGCCCGGATGTCGTCGTTATTCATCACGCCATTGAGGTGTGAGATTACCGAGAAGGCGTTGTTGAGGCGGTCGTCCAGCGACTGCATGGGCTGTACCAGGGTGTCCCAACTGGGATCTTCCTGGGCCGCCAGATCCTGGATCTGCACGCGGTTGTCGCTGAGGATCTGGTCAATGGCGGGCTCCATGTGTTCGGTCCGGATGTGGTCGAACCTGGGGAGCAGGTCGTCGGTGAGCAGTGGGTTGTTCATTTGGCCTCGTCTCAGCTGATTGTCCAGAAGGTTACCTGGCCTGATAGATTGGTGCCTGACAGGCGTTGGGGATATTTTCTCCGCTGCAATTCACGGCCCCTCCCTGGACCGACCTTGCACCGCACCATCCATGGCGCTGCTACGAAAACATCCCCAACACCTGTCTACCAACCTCCGTGGGTCCGTAAGGGAGCAACGGCCAGGTTCTGATAGTGTCGATCACCGTGTAATCTGTGAAGATAACGGTATGCAAATCTCTTGGCTAATAGGTGTATGTAATGGCGAACATACGTTCTCACAAGGGCTACACCCCAAAATTCGGTAAACGGGCCTGGGTGGATGAGTCGGCGGTGGTGATCGGCGATGTGGAAATGGGCGACGACTGCTCGGTCTGGCCCATGACCGTGGTGCGGGGTGACATGCACCGCATCCGCATCGGCGACCGCTGCAGCATCCAGGACGGCACGGTGATCCACATCACCCACGCCTCCGACTTCAACCCCGGCGGCTGGCCCACGACTCTGGGCGATGACGTCACCGTCGGCCACAAGGCCCTGATCCACGGCGCAACGGTCGGCAGCCGTGTGCTGGTGGGCATGGGGGCGATCATCATGGACGGTGCCGTGGTCGAGGATGAAGTCATCATCGCCGCTGGCTGTCTGGTGCCGCCGGGCAAAACCCTGGAGTCCGGCCATCTCTATGTCGGCTCGCCATGCAAGAAATCGCGGGCACTGACCGATAACGAGAAGACGTTCTTCAAATATACAGCCGCCAACTACGTCAAACTTAAAGACGACTACCTGGCTGAGCAATGACGGCGTTTTCCCGGCTGTCTGACGGGTATGGTGGTCGGGGGTGTTTACGTAGCAGCGACAGGATGTCGCGGAGCAAGGTCGGTCCAGGGATGGACCGTGAATTGCGGCGGAGAAAACACCCCCGACCACCATACCCTGCCCCCGAACCCCCAAACCTCAACCAACCTGACCCAGATCAAAATTCAACCACCGGCCCTCTTGAAAAACCCCAATCCGCTCCTAAATTCGATAACAGCAGAAGTTCACGGAGTAACCATCCGGCTGGCGCCACCGTGATGGAGCTGTTCCGAGACTGAAGCTGAATCAAAACATCGTATTCAGGTTCACAGGAGGAGTTTCATTATGAGCAACCTTACCCGTTGGAATCCGGTCAGCGAATTTGAAGACCTGATCAACCGTTACAACCGCTACTTTGGTCTGCCCACCGCCGGCAATGGCGAACGGGAGGGCAAGGATCTGTTCCGCCGTAACGACTGGGCCCCGGCCGTCGACATCAAGGAAACGAAGGAAGCCTTCGTGATCGATGCCGAACTGCCGGGCATGAAGAAGGAAGACGTGAAAGTCACCGTCCACGACGGCGTGCTGGCAATCCAGGGTGAACGCAGGAAAGAAGAAGAGACCAGCGACGACAGGCAACACCGTGTCGAAAGGGTCTACGGCAGCTTCCTGCGCCGCTTCACCCTACCAGACAACGTGGACGAGGGCAGCATCAGGGCCGAGTTCAAGGATGGGATCCTGTCACTGACCCTGACCAAGGTGGAACCGGCCGAACCCAAGGCCATCGAGGTGGAAGTCCACTGATCGTTCCACCTCGCCTGCCACCTCCTTCGTGGAGCTCGGCGGCTGGGCTGGCTGTTACGCCAGTTCAGCCGCTTTTTTTGCGCCGGCTGCTTTCAGGGCATCAGCGTAGGCCGTCATGCGCTTGTGACGGGAAACGTGATCGAGGATGGTCTCGCCCTGACTGTCCTTTGCGTTCAGATCCCGGCCTGCTTCCACGAAGAACCGGATAAAACGCTCGAAATCCTCGGCGCGCATGGCCTCGTAGGCGGTGATCAGGACATAGTGATCCGGGTTGAGCCGGGCGTCATAGGGACTGATCAGCAGGAAGCTCTTGACCCGCTCGTCGCTCCATTCCTCTCCGATGACTTTCGGTTTTTCAGGTCCGCTCATGATCTCTCTCGTTATAAAGCTGCCAGGAAAATAGGGCCAAACAGTATAACGACCCTCCGGCCCCCTGACCTAGATGAATTGTCTATTAGGATATAGGAGTCGGCGCGATTTCTACCACGCAGACTCCTGGTGCCCCGAACGGTCAGGGCAGCACCTCGACCGGCAGGTCTTCGGTGGGAGCCGAATCCTGACAGCCCGGGTCGCGGATGGCAATCTCCACCCGACGGTTGAGGGCGCGATTCTCCGGGGTGGTGTTTGGCGCCAGGGGCTGGGTTTCCGCCCGGCCGGCGGCAATCACCCGATCCGCCGGAATCTGGCGGTTCATCACCAGCTCATGGACCACGGATACCGCCCGGGCCGCCGACAGGTCCCAGTTGGATCGGAATCGGCTGCTGGTGATGGGCACATCGTCGGTGTAACCCGCCACGATGATATCGCCACTACACTGGGACAGGACACCCACCACCCGGTCGATGATCGGCAGCATCCGGGGCTTGATCTCCGCCTCCCCGGAATTGAAGGTAGCCTGCTCTGAGAACCGGATGACCACCTGTTGTGGATCATAGTTGACGCTCAGGGACTCATCGGCCACCTGGTCCTCCAGTTCGGCGATCAGGCGGGAGGAAAGATCCACGATGCCCTCGGGCACCTGCGTCACATCCGGCGCCGCACCACGGTCATCGATGAACTCCGCCTCCTCCCGGGGAGAATCCGGCGGTTCCGGCAGCGATACCGTATCCGACTCGATCATGGTCAGCGGTGAACCACCGATATCCTCCGCCACCACATTGGCGCTGCCGAACGCCACCGCCATGGACTGGGCCATGGCCTTGTACTTGTTCAGGTCCATCTCGGCAAACGACAGAAGCAGGATAAAGAAGGTGAGCAGCAGGGTCGCCAGGTCCGCAAAGGTGACGATCCAGGAGGGCGCGCCGCCCTTGTGGCGCACACGGGTACGACGGGTCAGAACCGGAGATGCCAACGGTCAGGCCTCCTGGCCCGCTTCCGGCGACTGGCGCTGATCCGGGCTGACGAAGGACGACAGGATCTCGGAGATCACCCGCGGATTCTGGCCCCGCAGGATGTTCTGGATGCTGGTGACGATCAGCACCTGGTTGCGGCGCTCGTCCTCTGCCTTCAACTGCAGCTTGTCCGCCAGGGGCAGGGCAATCAACTGGGCCAGGAAGGCGCCGTAGAGGGTGGTCAGCAGGGCGATGGCCATGGCCGGCCCGATGGAAGAGGGATCATCCAGGGTATTGAGCATCTGCACCAGGCCCACCAGGGTGCCCAGCATGCCGATGGCGGGCGCCGACTCGCCGATGCCCCGGAAGACCCGCTCGGCCACTTCGTAACGCTCGCTCATCTGCTGGATGTCCTGGGCGAGGGTTTCCTCCACCATTTCCGGCGGATGACCGTCCACGCACAGGTTGATGGCCTTGCGCAGGAACTCGTTATCGGTTTCGTGGCTCTCCAGCCCCAGGATGCCGTCCTTGCGGACCACCCGGGCCAGCTCACTGACCTCGAGGATCAGGTCGCTGGGGCGGTCCAGGCGGTCGGTGAAGGCGGTTTTCAGGGCCAGCTTGACGGAGCTGGTCACCGTAGCCATACGGAACCTCACCAGGGTGACCGCCAGGGTGCCGCCCAGGACGATCGCCAGACCGGGAAGGTTGAGAAAGGTCAATACGGTGGCGTTGGCCAGCATGGCAATAATGACAATCGCCACCCCCGCCACCAGCCCGACCAGGGTAAGAATATCCATGCAGTGTCCCGTCCGGGTAATTCGTTAACCGACTGCGCCACTGAGGGCCTGACGGCCTTATGACGACTACTCACACTGCCCACAGCATAGCCCAGTTTGGTGGGTCAGGTTACCACCGGCTTGCCAAACAGTGACATACCTCAGTGTTTGCGCAGTTCCTCCATCACCGGCGCGGTCCGCGGGCGCACCCCCCGCCAGAGTCGGAACGACTCCGCTGCCTGTTCCACCAGCATGCCCAGGCCATCCAGGATGCGGCCGGCGCCGTTCTCCGACGCCCACTGGTTGAAGGTGGTCATGCCCGGCGAGTACATCATGTCGTACACCACCGTATCCGGCGTCACAATGTCCGTGGACACTGGCGGCAGGTCGCCCTGAAGGCTGGCGCTGGTGCCATTGATAACCACGTCAAAGGCACCGGCCACGTCAGAAAAACCGGTGGCGGAAAGCCGGGTATCGCCGGCCTCGTCCGCAAACAGCTCCACCAGCGCCCCGGCCTTCGCCACCGTGCGGTTGGCAATCACCAGTTCCCCCGGCTGTACCGCCAGGATCGGGCCCAGCACACCGCGAACCGCGCCACCGGCCCCCAGGACCAGTATTCGCTTGCCGGTGAGGCTGACGCCGGCGTTAACGGTCAGGTCCGTGACCAGCCCGATGCCGTCGGTATTGTCCGCCACCAGTCCACCGTCGGCCTCCTGGTAGAGGGTGTTGCTGGCCCCGGCCTTCTCGGCCCGCTCGCTGCGCCGGTCCGCCATATCCCAGGCCTGCTCCTTGAAGGGCACCGTGACATTCAGGCCCTGGCCGCCCTTGGCGAAGAAGTCCCGCACAGTCGCCGCAAAGTCCTCCAGCGGCGCCTGGATGGCGGTGTATTCCATTGCCTGGCCGGTCTGGGCAGCGAACAGGCTGTGGATGCGGGGGGACTTGCTGTGGCTGATGGGGTTGCCCACCACGGCGTACAGGTCATTGTGCATCGTCGTCCTCCAGCCAGTTGCGTCCGGTCAGGAAATGCTCGGTCAGCCGCGCTTCCCCGGAGCCGGGTTCCGGCACCCGGTTATAGTCCCAGCGCACCAGCGGTGGCAGGGACATCAGGATGGACTCGGTGCGACCGCCGGACTGCAGCCCGAACAGGGTGCCACGATCGTAGACCAGGTTGAACTCCACGTAGCGGCCCCGGCGGTAGAGCTGGAATTCCCGCTCCCGCTCGCCCCAGGGCAGATCCTTGCGGCGCGCCACAATGGGCTCGTAGGCGGCAATGAAACTGGAACCCACGGACTGCATCAGGCCGAAGTCGTCCGCGAAGTTGCCGGTGTTGTGGTCGTCGAAGAACAGGCCGCCGATGCCCCGGGGTTCCTGCCGGTGCTTGAGGTAGAAGTACTCGTCACACCACTGCTTGTAGCGCGGGTAGAGATCGGACCCGAAGGGCAGGCAGGCATTGCGGGCGGTGTCATGCCAGTGGCGGCAGTCCTCGTCGAAACCGTAGTAGGGTGTCAGGTCATAGCCGCCCCCGAACCACCACACCGGGTCACTGTCTTTCGGGGTGGCGATAAAGAACCGCACATTGGCGTGGGACGTGGGCACGTAGGGGTTCTTCGGATGCATCACCAGGGATACGCCCATGGCCTGCCAGGGCGCACCGGCCAGGTGCGGACGGTGGGCCGTGGCGGAGGGCGGCATCTGCTCCCCCATCACCCGGGAGAAGTTCACGCCGCCCTTCTCGAACACGGCGCCCTCGGTGATCACCCGGCTGATGCCTCCGCCGCCTTCCGGTCGGTCCCAGGCATCGGTGACAAAACTCGCCTTGCCGTCCAGGGCCTCCAGTCGCTCGCAGATGGTGTCCTGCAGGTTCAGCAGGTACTGCCGGACCGCTTCGGAATCCGGCGTGGCGGGATCGGTCATCGGGCCTCCTATCTCAGCTTGCGGCCAGTGGTGATATCGATAATGGTGCTGGGCTGGCGGGACTCGCCCAGGCTTCCGGACACCATCAGGTCAATGCCATCCGGGAAGTAGCGCCGCACCTGCCAGGGCGACCGGGCCGGCTCTCGACCGGCCGGGTTGCAGGAGGTGGACACCAGCGGCATGCCCGCCAGCCGGCAAAGTTGCTGTACCAGAGGGTGGGCGCTGACCCGCACGGCAATGGTGTCATGGTCGCCCCGCACCCAGTCGGGGATCCGACGGTGCACATCCGGCACCACGCAGGTGACCGGGCCGGGCCAGTGCTGCTGGGCCCGTTCGCGCACCTCGGCCGGCAGCGGGTCCAGCAGGAAATCAATCTGCTGCACTGAGGCTGCCACCAGGATCAGGCCCTTGTGCATGGGTCGTTGCTTGAGGGCGAGTATGGCGTCGACGGCGAACTCGCTCCAGGGATTGCACCCCAGGCCCCACACTGCCTCGGTGGGATAGGCGATCACGCCCTGCCCGTCCAGCACCTGGCAGAGCCGCTGGCGGGACCAGTTTGTGGCAAGGTTGATGGCTGTTGTCATGACGCTCCGCAGACTCTCACAACGGCCACGGGGCAGGGCTGGAAAGGAATACTAGAACACCCTCAGATACCCTCCGGGGGCGGATTCCACCAGTCCTTCCATTTCCAGCATCAGCAGCGACTGCATAAGCTGGTCCGCCGGCAAGCCCGTGGCGTCACAGATTTGATCCGTTGAGCGGGGATCATACCCTAAAGCCTCCAGCACCGCGATTTCCCGATCGTCCAGATGGGCTGGCACCGGCGTGGGTTCCGGTGCCTTAATGGGCAGTTCCGCCTGAGGTTCCGCAGGGGCTGGCTTCGGTGAGGGCGCCTCCACCGGCCGGTTCCACCAGGCGGAGAGTTCGTCCTCGATATCGTCCACGGTCTCCACCAGCCTGGCGCCCTGGCGGATCAGCTCGTGACAACCCCGGGCCAGGGGGTTGTGGATGGAGCCGGGAATGGCAAACACCTCCCGCCCCTGCTCCAGGGCCAGCCGGGCGGTAATCAGCGAGCCGGAACGCAACCCCGCCTCCACCACCAGGATGCCCCGACTCAGGCCGCTGATGATACGGTTGCGTCGGGGAAAATGGCCCGCCTTGGGACCGGTGCCCGGTGGATACTCCGACACCAGCACGCCCCGCTGGATAATCTCGCCGGTCAGGGCCCGGTGAGCACTGGGGTAGATCACATCGGCACCGGTGCCCACCACGGCAACGGTATCGCCGCCCGCCGCCAGGGCGCCGGCATGGGCGGCGCCGTCGATACCCTGGGCCAGGCCGCTGGTGACCGCGTAGCCCCGTTCCGCCAGGGCACCAGCGAACTGCCGTGCGTGGTCCAGGCCCGCCCGGGTGGCATTGCGGGAGCCGACGATGGCGATCTGGGGACATTCCAGCAGCGAGGGATTTCCCCGCACATAGAGAACCGCCGGAGCATCCGGTATATGGCGCAAGGGCTCCGGATAGTGCCGGTCTCCCCAGCCCAGCAGCCCGATGGACTGACGCTGGCAGGTATCGAAAACCGCGGCCACGTCCGCCAGGGGGGCAAAATCCAGGTCCCGCCGTTGCCAGGCCGCCATGATGGCACGGGCCCCGGCACCGGCGCCGAAAGCCTTCTGGGTGGCCGGGGAGGCCTCCAGGAATTCCAGCGGGTTGGCAAAGGCATCACACACCGCCAGCCAGCGCTTGCCACTGAAACGGGGCAAGGAGCCCAGTATCAGCCAGGGGGCGGAAGGGGACGACAGGAAATCAGTGTCTGGTGCGCTGACCGTCACCGGGGTAAACCTCCCTGTTGGAGGGGCTGCCTTCCTGGCAGCCCTTACGTTCTGATCGGGGTCTTACGGATTCATCACCTTGTCGCCAACGGACAGGGCGCGGGTAGCCTGCAGGATCAGGCCGTAACTCAGTTTCTCATAGGTCTGGAAGACCATCAGCAGACCGGCGCGTTCATCGGGCAACTGGACCATCTCATTGGTGACGGGATCCTTGGCCAGGTTACCCGCCTGCAGTACCGCCAGCACGTTACCCACTTCCAGGCCATCACGCTGGCCCCGGTTCAGCACCACCACGTTGTACTGGCCGATCTGGGTGACACCACTCTCCACCGCGATCATCTTGCCTTCAATGTCCTCATCCGGCGCGCTGGGAGTGAAGCTGGTATTGATCCGGCGGTCCTCCCGGGCCAGCAGGCGGTCCTCGATACGGACTTCCTCACGGGTGCGGGTCAGTTGCACTGTCAGGACGTCGCCGTTCTCATCGGTCACCTTGCCATCACCGATGGAACGGGCCTCCAGGCCCAGGAACTCACCGGTATCCGGGTCCACATGGGCGCGGCTGCGACGGAAGATGCCCACACTGGTATCCGGGGCTTCGCCACGGGCATAGACACGGTCGCCGGCACCGGTCACGATGCGGCCTTCCTCGCCTTCCAGCACATAGGGAGCACCGTTAAGCTCTTCTTCCGTCACGATGCGGGTCTTGCTGAGGAAACTGTCAATGGCGTCCAGCGGGATAGCCGGAATCGGGGTATCGATCGGCTCCGACCGCACCTGGGGCGACAGTTTCACCACACCGTTGCTGGTCTTGGTCAGGTAGGGCTTACCATCAATGTACACCAGCGCCAGTTCATCACCGGGGTAGATCAGGTGCGGGTTGTTGACCTGTGGATTAACGTGCCAGATCTCCGGCCAGTACCAGGGATTGTTCAGGAACCGTGACGAGATATCCCAGAGGGTGTCACCCTTCTTCACCACATACCGGTCGGGGTGATCGGTCCGGAACTCCGGGCCCTGCGCCTGTGCCCAGGAAGCGGACAGCAGCATCACGGCTGCCAGAGCGTACAGCAGTTTCCTCATTGTAAAATCCTTCATCGCGCGTGCCTTGAAAGCGTGCTCCCCTCTAATATAGAGGAAAGTAACGAAATTGTGACCTTATATTCTTGTCTTGCAGTAGATTCTGACTATCGACTGATCAGTTTGTATTCAATGATGCTTCCGGGGATAATAGTGTTATCAACCGCTGTCTCCCCTTGGAATGCAGAGTTCTCGTTCCGATTATGATAACGAGTAGACAGCAAAAGTCGCGGTACGCGATCGCATTTTTGTGACACCAGCCAGACCTCCAGACGAGATCATGGCAACTCAGGCAAGTACAGGCAATTATGATTCTGAATATTCTTGAATATCCGGACCCACGGCTGCGCACCATCGCCAAGCCGGTGGAGGAAGTCACCGAACGACACCGCAAGCTGATCGATGACATGTTCGAAACCATGTACGATGCTCCGGGTATCGGCCTGGCGGCAACCCAGGTGAATGTGCACGAGCAGATCATCGTGATGGACCTGTCCGAGGACAAGAGCGAGCCACGGGTGTTCATCAACCCGGAAGTGGAAGTGCTCGACGGTGACTACCAGCCGATGCAGGAAGGCTGCCTGTCGGTACCGGGTTTCTACGAGGATGTTGAGCGTATCGAGCACGTCCGCATCAGGGCCATTGACTATAACGGCGAGCCCTATGAACTGGAAGCCACCGGGCTCCTGGCCGTGTGCATCCAGCATGAGATGGATCACCTCAACGGCAAGCTGTTCGTGGATTACCTGAGCGCCCTCAAGCGCAACCGGATCCGCAAGAAGCTCGAGAAGCTCCACAAGAAGAGCGCCTGACCAGGGCGTAACAGCAGAAGACATGAAAGGCCGGGTGTAACAGCACCCGGTCTTTTCGTTTGTTACCGCAGCCAGAAACAGGAACCCGCTGTGCGAATCGTTTTTGCCGGAACCCCCGATTTTGCCGCCGTCGCCCTCCGGGCGCTGCTTGCCACTGACCATGAGATTGTCGCCGTCTACACCCAGCCCGACCGCCGTTCCGGCCGTGGCCGCAAGCAGCAGTTCGGCCCCGTCAAGCAGACGGCGGTGGACGCGGACATCCCGGTATTCCAGCCCGTTTCCCTGAAGGACGACGCCGAGCAACAGGCGTTGCGGGGCCTCAAACCGGACGTGATGGTGGTGGCCGCCTACGGCCTGATCCTGCCCCAGGCGGTGCTGGACATTCCGCGCCTGGGCTGCCTCAACATCCATGCCTCGCTGCTGCCCCGCTGGCGTGGCGCCGCCCCCATCCATCGGGCCATCGAAGCCGGCGATGCGGAGACCGGCATTACCATCATGCAGATGGCCGCCGGCCTGGATACCGGCGACATGCTGCTGAAACAGCGCACCCCCATCCATGACGACGACACCGGCGGCAGCCTCCACGACCGGCTGGCGGACATGGGCGGGCAAGCCATTGTGGAAGCCCTGGCGGCCCTTGATACCCGTGGCCTGGATGCCGAGCCCCAGAACGATAGCCAGGCCAGCTACGCCCACAAGCTGAGCAAGGATGAAGCCCACATTGACTGGCGGTCGGATGCCCACGACATTGCCCGCAAGGTCCGCGCCTTCAACCCCTGGCCGGGCACCGACGGCGAACTGGACGGCGAGCGCATCCGCATCCACGAGGCCTTCGCCGTCAACGACACCGGCGACCAGCCCCCCGGCACCGTGCTGGCGAGGGAGCGTGCCGGTATCGACATTGCCTGCGGCACCGGCATCCTGCGGGTCACCCGGGTGCAGTTGCCCGGTACCCGGGCCATGTCCGTATCCGACCTGATCAATGGTGGCAAGCCCGTGCTCATGCCCGGCCAGGTGCTGCACTGATGGCCAGGGAGCTGCCCCTGCGCGCCGTCGCCGCCCGGGTACTGCTGGCGGTGGAGCAGGGCGAGTCCCTGGGACAATGCCTGCCGGCGGAAGCCCAGTTCCTGGACCCGGACCTCCGGCCCCAGTTGCAGGCCCTGTGCTACGGCACCTGCCGCTGGTTCCACCAGCTGGACAGCGAGCTCAACAGTCGTCTGCGCAAGCCCCTGCGCAAACAGGACCGCATCGTCCATCACCTGATCCTGGCGGCCCTGTTCCAGCTTCGCTTCAGCGCCAACCCCTCCTACGCCGTGCTCAACGAAACCGTGGATGCCTGCAAGGCCCTGGGCAGGACACCCCTGACCGGCCTGGTGAACGGTGTCCTGCGGGCGGCGGAACGGGAGGGCGCACCCGAACCCGCCAGCGATGAGGCCCGCTACAGCCACCCGGACTGGATGATCGAAAAGCTGCGCCATAACTGGCCGGATCACTGGCAGGGCATCCTCGACGCCAACAATACCCAGGCCCCCATGACCCTGCGGGTGAACCCGATGCATGGCAGCCGTGAACACTACCTGGAACGGCTGCAGGAGGCTGGCATCCCGGGCCGGGCCACCACTTTCGCCCGCCATGGCGTCCAGCTGGACAAGCCGGTTCCCGTGGATCTGCTGCCAGGCTTTGCCGAGGGTCACGCCAGCGTGCAGGACGAGGCTGCCCAGCTATGCACCCAGTGGCTCCGTCCGGAGCCGGGCCAGCACATCCTGGATGCCTGCGCCGCACCCGGGGGCAAGACCTGCGCCATCCTGGAAGCCATCGACAACCGGGGTGACGTCACCGCCATCGACGAATCCATCGACCGCCTGCCCCGGATCCTGGAAAATCTGGACCGGTTGCAACTCTCTGCCAAACTGGTAGAAGCGGATGCCGCCGACATTGACCAGTGGTGGGACGGCCAGGCCTTCGACCGCATACTGCTGGATGTACCCTGTAGCGCCACCGGTGTGATCCGCCGCCATCCGGACATCAAGCTGCTGCGGCGGGAGACGGACATCACGCCGCTGGCCAGCATCCAGCTAGGGTTGCTGAGTGCACTCTGGCAGACCCTGGCGCCGGGTGGCCGACTGGTTTACGCGACATGTTCAGTGTTTCCGCAGGAAAACAGTCGTATAATCCGGCGGTTCGTGAAGCAGCAGCCGGATGCCCGGTTGCTCGATGAACCCGCGGCCTGGGGCATGGACACCGGCCATGGACGCCAGTTGCTGCCGGATCCCCACAGTCACGACGGATTTTTCTACGCTTGCCTGACCAAGGGCGGGCCGGAGGAGAGCCAGTGAAAATCATAATCCTCGGAGCGGGTCAGGTGGGCGGCAGCCTTGCCGAAAACCTGGCCAACGAGGCCAACGACATCACCGTTATCGACAGCGATGGCCTGCGCCTGCGGGAACTGCAGGACCGGCTGGATATCCGCACGGTTCAGGGCCTGGCCTCCTACCCCACGGTGCTGCGCCAGGCCGGGGCGGAAGACGCCGACATGCTGATCGCCGTCACCAACTCCGACGAGACCAACATGGTGGCCTGTCAGGTGGCTTTCTCCCTGTTCCGCACACCCTCCAAGATAAGCCGGGTGCGGGCCAATGCCTACCTGGCCCGCAAGGAACTGTTCGGCGAGAACGGCTTCCCGGTGGATGTTCTGATCAGCCCGGAGCACCTGGTGACCCAGCACATCACCCGGCTGATCGAGTATCCCGGCGCGCTGCAGGTACTGGAATTTTCCAACGGCCTGGTACGACTGGTGGCCATCCGCGCCACCGAGGGCGGACCGCTGGTGGGCCACGAGTTGTCCTACCTTCGTACCCACATGCCCCGCATCGACACCCGGGTGGCCGCCATCTTTCGCAAGGACCGGCCTATCATTCCCCAGGGTGACACGGTGATCGAGGACGGTGACGAGGTGTTCTTCATCGCCGGCACCGACCATATCCGCTCGGTGATGAGCGAACTGCAGCCCCTGGAAAAACCCTACAAGCGTATCTTCATCTGTGGCGGCGGCAACATCGGCCAGCGCCTGGCCCATACCCTGGAGAGCCGCTACCAGGTAAAACTGCTGGAGCGGAACCGGGATCGCTGCGTGATGCTGTCGGAAAACCTGCGCAAGACCATCGTGCTGGAGGGCAACGCTGCCAACAAGGACATCCTGCTGGAAGAGAACATCGAGAGCACCGATGTATTCTGCGCGGTGACCAACGATGACGAGGCCAACATCATGGCCTCGCTGCTGGCCAAACGCCTGGGCGCGCGAAAGGTACTGACGCTGATCAACAACCCGGATTACGTGGACCTGATCCAGGGTGGCGAGATCGACGTCGCCATATCGCCCCAGCAGACCACCATCGGCAGCCTGCTGACCCACGTACGCAAGGGTGACGTGGTCAATGTGCATGCCCTGCGGCGGGGTGCGGCGGAAGCCATTGAGGCCATCGCCCACGGCGATCACCGCTCATCGCGGGTGGTGGGTAAGCGCCTGGACGAGATCAAGCTGCCCCAGGGCACCACCATCGGTGCCATCGTCCGCCACAACGAGGTGCTGATCGCCCACGACCACCTGAGGGTGCAGCCGGACGACCACGTCATCCTGTTCCTGGTGGACAAGACCCGTATCCGTGAGGTGGAGAAACTGTTCCAGGTGGGACTGACTTTCTTCTGATGATCACCCCAATCTCAATGGAAGGGAATCGCTGAGAATGCGCCTGCCGGTGATTGCCAAGATACTCGGCCTGCTGATGATGCTGTTCAGCCTCACCATGCTGCCGCCCCTGGGCATCTCCCTGCTATACGACGACGGCCAGTGGCAGCGCTTTGCCAATGGCCTGCTGATGGTCATGTTCGGCGGACTGGTGGTTTGGCTGCCGTTCCGCCGTGTGAAGGGTGACCTGCGGGTGCGGGACGGCTTCCTGATCACCACCCTTTTCTGGGTGGTCCTCAGCGTCGCCGGTTCGATCCCCTTCTACCTCAGCAATAACGCCCCCTATACCTACGTCGATTCGCTGTTCGAGGCGGTGTCCGGGCTGACCACCACCGGTGCCACGGTGATCACCGGTATCGATTCACTGCCGGAGTCCATGCTCTGGTACCGCCAGCAATTGCAGTGGCTGGGGGGCATGGGGATCATCGTGCTGGCGGTGGCCATCCTGCCGATGCTGGGTATCGGGGGCATGCAGCTCTACCGGGCCGAGGTGCCGGGACCAGTCAAGGACAACAAGCTGACGCCCCGCATCGGCGAGACCGCCAAGGCCCTGTGGTACATCTATGTGTCGCTGACCGTGTTGTGTGCGGTGGCCTACTGGGCCGCCGGTATGAGCTGGTTCGATGCCATCGGCCACAGCTTCTCCACCATTGCCATCGGTGGCTTTTCCACCCACGACGCCAGCATCGGCTATTTCGACAGTGCCCTGATCGAGATGATCGCGGTGGTGTTCATGATCATCTCCGGCGCCAACTTCGCCCTGCACTTCATGGCCTTCCGCCAGCGCAGCCTGCGGGCCTACTGGCTGGACTCTGAGTTCCGCTTCTATTTCAGCATCCTGGCCGTTGTGAGCGTGGTCACCATTCTGGTGCTGATCTATACCGCCACCCTGGACCCCACCAGCGCGATCACCAAGGGCATCTTTGAGGTGGTCTCCATCGCCACCACCACCGGCTTTGGCGCCGCCGACTTCAGCCAGTGGCCACTGATGCTGCCGTTCATGCTGTTCGTGCTGGCCTTCATGGGCGGCTGTGCCGGCTCCACCGGTGGCGGCCTGAAGGTGATGCGGGTACTGCTGATCTACCGCCAGGGCTCGCGGGAGGTGAAACGCCTGCTGCACCCCAACGCGGTGATCCCGGTGAAGCTGGGCAACCGCCCGGTGTCGGACCGGGTGCTGCAGGCGGTGTGGGGCTTCTTCTCGGTCTACATGTTCATGTTCGTGGCCATGCTGATCATCCTGCTGGCCACCGGCCTTGACCAGGTCACCGCCTGGACCGCCGTCGCCGCCGCCATCAACAACCTGGGCCCCGGCCTGGGCGAGGTCGCCTACCACTACGGCAACATCAACGACGTGGCCAAGTGGGTGTTGTGCTTCGCCATGCTACTGGGCCGCCTGGAGGTGTTCACCCTGCTGGTGCTGCTGACGCCCGCCTTCTGGCGACGTTAAGTCCTTGGCCGGAAAGGGCCTTGCGGGAATTCGACACCGACTTAGAAATACCCTTCCATGGCGCGTATAATACCCGCCTTTCGATGCGGGCCGGCTCTGTTACTGTTGTCCGACCGCCCGCAACACACAGACTGAATAGCAGGCAACCGTCGTGACAACCATGGCATCACAACCGTCAAACCCGGATCTGACGACCTTCCAGGGGCTGATCCTGGCACTGCAGAACTTCTGGGCGCAGCATGGCTGCGTGGTCCTCCAGCCACTGGACATGGAAGTGGGCGCCGGCACCTTCCACCCGGCCACTTTCCTGCGGTCCATTGGCCCGGAAACCTGGAACGCCGCCTACGTGCAGCCCAGCCGCCGCCCCACCGACGGCCGCTATGGCGAGAACCCCAACCGCCTGCAGCATTACTACCAGTTCCAGGTGGTGCTCAAGCCCTCGCCGGACAACATCCAGGAGTTGTACCTGGACTCGCTCCGCGCCCTGGGCCTGGACCCGCTGGTTCACGATATCCGCTTTGTGGAAGACAACTGGGAATCCCCCACCCTGGGCGCCTGGGGCCTGGGCTGGGAGATCTGGCTCAACGGCATGGAGGTCACCCAGTTTACCTACTTCCAGCAGGTGGGCGGCCTGGAATGCTACCCGGTCACCGGTGAGCTCACCTACGGTCTGGAGCGCATCGCCATGTACCTGCAGGGCGTGGACAGTGTCTATGACCTGGTGTGGACCCGCGGCCCCGATGGCGTGGTCACCTACGGTGATGTTTTCCACCAGCAGGAGGTGGAGATGTCCACCTATAACTTCGAGCACGCGGATACCGAGTTCCTGTTCCACAGCTTCGATGTCTACGAGCGGGAAAGCGCCCGCCTGATAGATGCCGGCCTGGCGCTGCCCGCCTATGAACAGGTGCTCAAGGCCTCCCACACCTTCAACCTGCTGGATGCCCGTCATGCTATCTCCGTGACCGAGCGTCAGCGCTTTATCCTGCGGGTGCGGACCCTGGCCCGGGCCGTGGCCCAGGCCTACTTCAACAGCCGCAAGGCCCTGGGCTTCCCGCTCGCGCCGGAGGCCCTCCGCAAGGAAGTGCTGGCCGCTGAAGAGAACACCGGCAAGGGCAAGAAAGGCAAAAAGGCCAAGAAGGGGAACGCATAATCATGGCTACTCAGGATTTTCTGGTTGAACTGGGCACCGAGGAACTCCCTCCCAAGGCCCTGAAACCCCTGTCCGATGCCTTTGCCCGGGGCATCCGTACCGGCCTGGAAGAAGCAGGCATCGCCTTTGGGCAGGTGGAAGCTTTTGCCGCGCCCCGTCGCCTGGCGGTTCGTGTCCGCAAGCTGGAGGACGCCCAGCCGGACAAGCCGGTGGAGAAGCGCGGCCCGGCGGTGAAGGCCGCCTTTGACGATTCCGGCAATCCCACCAAGGCCCTGAACGGCTTTGCCAGCTCCCTGGGCGTAACGCCGGAACAGCTGGACACCCTGGAGACCGACAAGGGCGCCTGGGTGGTCTACCGTACCGTGGAGCAGGGCAAGCCCACCGTGGAACTGCTGCCGCAACTGGTGGAGCAGGCCCTGGCCGGTCTGCCCATTCCCAAGCGCATGCGCTGGGGCGCCCACCGCACCGAGTTCGTACGGCCGGTCCACTGGCTGGTGTTCATGTACGGCAACACCGTAATCGACGCACCCATCATGGGTCTGAAGCCCGGCAACACCACCCGCGGCCACCGTTTCCACTGTCCGCGCTCGCTGATCGTGCCGACCCCCAATGACTACGAGATCGTGCTCAAGCAGGAAGGCTACGTGATCGCCGACTTCGCCGAGCGGCGCGAGGTGATCCGCCGGGGCGTGGAGGACATCGCCGAGAAGAAAGCCAGTGGCAGGGCGGTTATCGACGAGGATCTGCTGGACGAGGTTACCGCCCTCAACGAGTGGCCGGTGCCACTGCTGGGTGGCTTCGAGGAGCGCTTCCTGGAGGTCCCCGCGGAGGCCCTGATTTCCTCCATGAAGGAACACCAGAAATACTTCCACGTGGTGGACCCCGGCGGCCAGATGCTGCCTGTGTTCATCACCGTGGCCAACCTGGAGAGCAAGGACCCGGCCCAGGTCATCGCCGGTAACGAGAAGGTGATCCGCCCGCGTCTGGCCGACGCCGCTTTCTTCTACGACACTGACCGCAAGACACGGCTCGAAGACCGTGTCGAACAGCTCAAGCCCATCGTGTTCCAGGAGAAGCTGGGCAGCATCCATGACAAGTCCGTGCGCGTCGCGGCCCTGGCCGGCAAGATCGCCGAAGCCATCAACAGCGACCCGGCGCTGGCGGAACGCGCCGCCATGCTGGGCAAGACGGATCTGGTTACCGAAATGGTGCTGGAGTTCACCGACCTGCAGGGCATCATGGGCCAGTACTACGCCGCCAACGACAGTGAGCACGAGGATGTGGCCAAGGCCCTGAACGAGCAGTACATGCCCCGTTTTGCCGGCGACGACCTGCCGTCCACCCTGACCGGCTGTGCCGTGGCCATCGCCGACCGACTCGATTCCCTGGTGGGCCTGTTCGGCATCAACCAGCCGCCATCCGGTACCCGCGACCCGTTCGCCCTGCGCCGGGCCTCCCTCGGTGTACTGCGCATCATCATCGAGCGGGAACTGCCCCTGGACCTGCAGACCTGCTGCGAATGGGCAGAGCAGAACTTCACCCAGCTCACCGAGCAGAACACCGCCAGCACGGTGGTGGACTACATGCTCGAGCGCTTCCGTGCTCACTACGAGGAGCAGGGCATCAGCGCCGAGGTCTACCTGGCGGTGCACGCCCGTCGTCCGACCCGACCGCTGGACTTCGACCGCCGGGTGAAGGCGGTGGATGCCTTCCGCAAGCTGCCAGAGGCCGAGGCCCTGGCCGCCGCCAACAAGCGGGTGTCCAACATCCTCACCAAGCAGGGCGACGAGTCCATCGGTGAGCATGTGGATAACGCCCTGCTGCAGGACAAGGCGGAGATCGCCCTGGCCGAGCACGTCAGCGAGCAGGCCGGGAAGGTGGTGCCGCTGTTCGACAACGGTGACTACGCCACCGCCCTGAGCTCCCTGGCGAGCCTGCGGGCCCCGGTGGACGCCTTCTTCGACGAGGTGATGGTAATGGCGGACGACGAGGCGGTGCGTAACAACCGCCTGTCACTGCTCAACCGCCTACGCAACCTGTTCCTGCGGGTGGCGGACATCTCGGTACTGCCGGGCAGCTGAAACACCGGCCTAAAATGACAAAGGGCTTCTCCTGAAGGGGAAGCCCTTTTTCGTTGGGTGATCGACAGGGCTACAGCCAGCCCTTGCGCTTGAAATACCAGTAGGGGGCAAAGCCGGACCCCACCATCAGCGCCAAGGCCCCCGGGTAACCCAGCAGCCACTCAAGCTCGGGCATGTACTCGAAGTTCATGCCGTAGATACTGGCAATCAGCGTCGGCGGCAGGAACACCACGGCGGCGATGGAGAAGGTCTTGATGATCTGGTTCTGCTCGATGTTGATAAAGCCCTGGGTGGAACCCATCAGGAAGTTGATCTTCTCGAACAGGAACGCACTGTGGGACATCAGGGTTTCGATGTCCCGGGCGATTTCACGGCAGGTTTCCCGCAACTCCGGGTGCGATCTCAGGTGCCTGATCAGAAAAGAAATATCCCGCTGGCTGTCCATCAGGCACAGGCGGATGCGACCGTTACTGTCTTCCAGTTTGGCCAACTGACTGATAGCTTCCTCCAGCTCCGCCTCCTCATCTTCCAGCACCAGGTAGGACACCTTGTCGAGCTGCTCATGAATATGCTCCAGGTTGTCGGCATGGTTCTCGATCTTCTGCTCGAACACCGTCACCAGCGCTTCGGAAGGATGGTGGCTTTCCAACTGGCCCCGGCGTGCCCGCATACGCATCAGCCGGAAGTCCGCGATCTCGTCATCCCGGATGGTGATCAAGCGCTCGGGCTGGAGAATGCAGGCCACCGATACCGTGATGTGCCGCCCTTCGGTCTGGGTCAGGAACAGCGAGTGCACATGGATACCGGCCTGGTCGACGAAACAGCGGGCTGATGCCTCGATCTCGTCCACTTCATCCTGCTCCGGCACATCGGTCAGCAGCAGCTTCTCGAGAATCGCCTTCTCTTCCTCGCTTGCTTCACAGCAGTCGATCCAGTCCGCCGCGCGAACCTGTGCCTCCAGTGGCTCGTCCGTCACCGGAATTTCGCGAATGAGACCATTGGTAAATCTGAACAGTCGAAGCACAGCCTTCTCCCGTTGGTGATCTGGTGTCAGGTTATTCTACCCGGCAAGGGAATCAACCCATAAGGAGATCCGGGAGAATCACCATAACCGCTACGGGAGGGCTGGCAATTGGATGGAGAATACGTATAATGCAGCCCGTAATTCGGCGTGTGGCGCAGCTTGGTAGCGCACTTCGTTCGGGACGAAGGGGTCGCAGGTTCGAATCCTGCCACGCCGACCATTCCTTTCCCGGTTTCCCTACCGCTTTTCCATAGCCCTTCTTCTCTGCCACACGTTTCCATCACCAGATCCTTAGCACCAGTCTGTCGATCATCAGACCCGGAATACGTCCACGTTATTTGTGCGCAACAGCGACACATAACCGCAACAGACGCCTGGATGAAGCGCCCTGTTAACGACGGTGGAACGCGAATCACGTTTTCGAACCACTGTCATTGTTAAGGTCATCCCTGCAATGAGTCCCAGGCAGGATGTCGCTGAGAGTAGGGGGTTAATGGTGTAAAGCCAGAAACGCCATCGCCCGTCAGTGGCCAGGAACCATCAAAAACCGATCCACAATAACAAGATGGCCCTTACCATGGACGACAGGATTCACACCGTCGACTGCCGGTGGTTGCTTGCCCTTTACGCCATTATTCCGATTTCGGTCGCCGCCGTGGCCCTGGACCTGCTCTGGCTTGATAGCAGGCTGTCAGAAGACTTTCTCCCGTCCGATCCCAACCGATGGGCATTCTGGACCGTCGTCTTCGGCCTGCCCCACATTATTGCCAGTACCCTGACCATGGCTGACCGGGAATACCTGGGTTACTATCGCCGTCGACTGGGTATTCCTCTGCTTGCCTTCACCGCCATTACCACCGCAGGCTACCTGGGCCCGCAACCCCTCAGCTACAACCTGCTGTTTGTGTTCCTGGCGTTCTACACCATTTACCACGTACTGGCGCAGCAGCTTGGCCTGACGCTGATGATGATGGGCGTCCCGCCAACCCGCGTCTTCCGGGCCTGGAAGTGGTTGGCCATTTTTGCGGGGTTCGCCATCTATGTCAGCGTCTACGGGCAGGGCCGCTTCAGGCATATCGACATCGGCCCGCTGCCGCTGTTCGATGTCGTCAGCTATCTGGCGGGAGCCCTGGTCGCCCTGATGACGGTGTTGGCCATTGAGCTGACAAAGCATGCCCGCTATGCCATCGGCAAGTGGTACCTGTGGGGCAACGTCGCCATGCTGGTATCGGTATTCCTGATCAACGAGATAGGCTACACCGTGTTCGTGATCATGATACCGCGCATCATTCATGACCTGACGGCGTTCAGTGTTTACATCACCCACGACCGTAACCGCAACAAGGCCGGCCCCAGGAACCTCGTCTACCGGCTGACCCACCTGGTGCCGCTACCGGCGTACCTGATCCTGCCCCTGGCCTCCATTGCCATCGCCTATCCCCTGACGATGAACAGGGACCACACGGCGATTGGTATCGTGGTCCTTACCGTGTCCTTCCTGCATTACTACTTCGAAGGGTTTATCTGGCGAGGCAATACGCCCCACAAACAGCATCTTGGATTCCGGCGGTAACACACCGACCAGCCTGTTCCACATGGGTCCGGAATAGTCTGGACTGGCTTGCAGGCATGCCTGGTGTCTACGGATCTGGCTATCGAACATCACCCCTCTGCGATGCCTTCGCGCCGGCCCAGTTTCTCCAGCAATCCGTCCCTGACGCCCGGCCAGTCCAGGTCCGTGATGCTGTACATCACCGAATCCCTGACAAAGCCGTCCTGAACCACCATATGCCGGCGCAGCACGCCTTCCTTTTGCGCTCCCAGCCGCTCGATCGCCCTCTGTGACCGCAGGTTCCTGGCGTCCGTCTTCAGTTCCACCCGGAGAGCGCCCAGCACCTCAAAGGCATGCCTGAGCAGCAGGTACTTGGCCTCGGTATTCACCGCCGTACGCTGGTAGTCCCGCCCGACCCAGGTGTAACCAATCTCCAGCCCATGATCCCGGGGGCGGACGTTGAGGTAGCGGGTACTGCCCATCAGGGCACCGGAATCCGGCTGGACCAGCACATACGGGTAATGCAGCTCCTTGCTGGCCAGGCCCAGGGCCTGGTTCACCCACTGTTCCGTATCCACCCGGCTGGTAAAGGCCCCTGCAGGCAGATAGGCCCAGTCCTCCTGGAGCTGGCCAATGTCGAACAGGCCATCCATATGGCCCTCCAACAGGGGTTCCAGACGCACGTGACGACCTTCCAATACCGGTTGTTCCATCTTCATAACCATACAGTTTCCCTTCCATTTTCAACGACAGCATTAGCTGTCTTTAGCTTTAGCCCATCCGATGTTTCACGACCGAGGCGTCAGAGACACGGCGATGATCGACACAACAAGTGGTCGCGTGACCCCTGGGGATCCAGTCTATTGCCAGAGGCCACCACACATCGCCGGATAGGTGGCGGGTGAAAAGCCATCAAAACGGATATCCCGCACCCGATCCAGACCATGCCAGATCAGTTTGTGGCCCTTCAGGCGGCTGGTGATGCGGATGCCTTTCTCCAGCCTCTCGATTTCGTCTGCGCTGGCATCACGGGCGTCGCCCACCTCGCCAGAAAGACGAACAGCGGGGGCAGAATCAAACTGTCCACGAAACAGCGATTTCAGCCAGAACCCGGTACTGCTGTTAACCGCCATCAGGCAGATCCGCCGGTTATGCTCGAAGTTCCTGGGCATGGCTTTCGAGTAGGCATCAAAATAGTAGCCGGTCATATCGTCCCGGAAGAAGACATGCCCGATAGGTGTCACATGGGGGTTGCCGTTCTCATCAACGGTGGCAATGGAGAAAAATCGATTGGATTTCCGGGCGTTGCCCAGAACCTGCAGAATCCCGGGCCAGTGTTTTTCCAGTTTCATTTCCATTTCCTGCTCCTTCAGGTTGGGTCATGATTCATCCGGTATCAGGGCCAAAAGGTCGGTGACGCCAATATCCTCGCCGGCCTGCGACAACAGCGTGGACACCTGGCCCCGGTGGTGGGTCTGGTGATTGAAAAAATGCTGGATCAGGTAGGACAGTCGCTTGTTGGAAGACTGGCCCTCAATCGTTCGGTACGCCAGCGCCTGGTCCACATCCGAATCTTTCAGCCCACCAACCCAGCGGACAATCTCGTCATCCAGCAACCGCCGATGGTCCCGGAGCTTTCCCAAGTCATCGAACAGGATCTGGTCCAGGCTGGTGGGGGTCGGCTGTGCCGCGACCTTCTGCAGTGATTCAGTGCCGGAGGGAAGGGTAGCGAAACGTTTCAGCCATAGTGTGTCGCCCACCACGATGTGATTCAGGGTGCCCAGGATGGAACCGAAGAAGGCGCCACGGTCCCGGGAAAGCTCGCTCGGATCAAGTCGTCCCGCCGCCTCGTAGACCTTCCCGTTCATCCACTGGTTGTAGGCGGCCATCTGTTGGAACAGGTGTACCTGGCTCATGGTTTTCTACCTCCGGGCAACCGCTAATGGGTTCATTCCAGCCTACACTCCATGAAGACCGCATCAGGGTGCGGGTTGTAGCGGTACGGTGGAATCTCACGAAATCCCAGTCTCCGGTATAGACGCAGGGCGCTGTCCAGCTCGGGGATCGTGTCCAGGCGAATAATATGCTCTCCCAATGTCGGGTCCAGCAACTCAAGAACAGGCAGGCCGTGTTGGGCAACGAATGAGGCGTGGTTGACGTACTGACCGGCATTCCATGTCTGGCTCATGTTAGGTTCCTTGGCACTTTATATCGACGGCGTTCCTTTCGCCTGACGAAAGGGAAATAGTACTGTTTTACAAGCGAAGGGACAAAGCAGCAGGAATCGCTCGGCAACGTCGCGTCAGAGAGTCGATTCTGTTTTGGTCACTGTACTGCCGATACATGGCGAGGCGGGCTCATTGTTGTCAACAACCAGGGTGGCATGGTTGGCCGGTCCACACTCCTGAAAATATAGCTGCTGACCTTCGATGTACCGCCTGTTCAACGGCGCAAGTAGATCCATGGGCGTGCCGTCCCGCGCACCCAAGCGCTTTATCGACGTCTCGAAGGACACCTCGAGAAGCACGGACAGGTCCCAGTATCCGCGAAGCTCGGGGCGGTGAGCAAAGATGCCATCGAAGATGAGGATATCACCAGCAGCCGCTTGCCGCGTACTCGAACGGACCGGGGCATCGTTCCTGTGATCGAACACTGCTGAAATATACTGCCCTGAGCCTCCGGGAGACAGAGGGTCAAGCAGCACCTGCCTCAGCGTGGCGTAATCGTATGAATCACGGTAAAAGCCCTCCGGGCAAAACCGGCCACGGCGATACCGGACCACGCGCGGATGATGAAACCCGTCCACAGAGGCACGGATCACTTTTGCACCCCACGCCTCCAGCGTCCGACCAAGCTCATCCCCGAACATCGTCTTGCCCGCACCGTCGACACCATCAATGGCTACCCGCGTCACAAAGGGACTTTGAACGCTCAGGATAGCTTGCGCAATTTGCTCTATGACCAAGATACAATTACCTCTTGCCGCTCCAGCGCCCACTTAAGGGCGGCGACCGTCCCGCACCATTTACATCGCACTTTTGGTTGGCCTGAACTCAGATTGCCGGATTCGATAGTGGTTACGCCCGATCCGGGCTTCATAACCCAGAGGCTTGAAACCGCATTTTTCCAACACACGGATCGAGCCAGTGTTCTCCGGCCTGGCGAAGGCAGTCACCTGAGAAAGGTCCAGATCAACGAATGCATGGCGCAGCGAATACGACACAAGCTCGGTCGCGAAACCGCGCCCCCAATGGGCCGGGTCGAAAAAATAGCTGACCTCCACACCCCATCCCGAATCAAATGGGTCTATGTTCAGACCTCCCCAGCCAATCACGTCTGCTTCGCTACGATCACACACCACCCATGGTGCGAATCCGTGTGAGAACCGCAAATCTTCAAATGTTTTCAGCCTGTGCGCGCATTGCTGCAACGAAGTGGTCGTATACGTGTGGCGCATCGCTTGCTGATCACTTTGGATGGCATAGAGTGCATCCGTATCTCTCTCCAGAAACGGACGCAATGTAAGTCGACTGGTGTGATGGGGTGTCAGATCCATATAGGGCTGTAGCGTTATTCCTGTGTCACCGGTAAAACCGGCCCAGGCGTTCTATCGACGACAACAAACTGCACCGCAGAGGAAATTTGGCAACCGGTATCTGGCGGGCTTATTATCGACTTAGGCTCATTGTCTGGTTCATCTCAAACATACAGTTCAAGGCCCTCATAGGGCTGCTTCCTGAGCGTAGCCAGCCGGGTCTGGAGATCTCCGGCGTGAAGCTCCAGTTTGTGCCCATCCGGATCAAGGAAGTACAGAGAGTCCCCTTCGCTCTTGTTCTCTTTCCAGATCGTCACATTGTGCGCGCGGATGGCCTTGGCGCTCTCGTTAAAGAACCCCTTCTCCACAGAAAAGGCAATATGGGTGTACTCAGGTTCAGCGCCACTACACTTGCTCGCATCCAGCGACAGGCAGATCCAGGCTTCACCAGCCAGCAGGTAAGCACCCCGCACCCATTTCGCCACCGGTTTCAGGCCAACCACGTTGGTATAGAAATCAAATGACCGTTCAAGATCACTGACAGCCAATGTTATATGATTGATGCCGTTAACCATTCCGCCTCCTGATTCTGGCGTCGAAAAATGCCGGAGTGAAGTAACTAACAGGATAGGCTGGCTAAGCGCCTTCATCGATTCTTACCATATACACTGCGTCTTCCCCATAGGCAGAGAGGCCTCTCCGCAGCGCCTCATCAACTTGCACAGCCTCGAAGCCATGACGTTGCCAATACGATGATGCCCCCTGGATAGCGACAAGGAATATGCGTTTATATCCCCGCTCTCTTGCGGTATCCAGCACAGCTTTCAGCAATTGATTCGCGGCACCCGCCCTCCGGGCCGATGGGCTCACTGCCAAATCATGGATACAGACACTGTCAGCTTGTAAGGGAACAGAATACTCAACGCCATCCAGGTCCAGCATTTCGCCGAACATCCACGGCAAAGCGACGACATAGCCAACCGGAAGTTCTCTCTGTACTGCCATGAAACAGAAATCCGGACACGCAGTCAGTTTTGCGGAAAACGAATCCATCGACTCGAGGATGTCCTGGCTGTAGCACTCCCTCTGTATACGAGCCACATCCGGGAGGTCAGGCTGTGACAATTTTCTGATACTCATGCGGGCATGCATCCCTGCCTATTCGGGTATGGCGTCTGTCTATGGCCCCTATCGTGGACTCATATTTTTATGCGAATAGTTTCCAACCTAGACATAGGCCTCATGCAAGTCAATGAACTCCGCCCAAGTGACCGGTTTTGCCACGAGGGTAGACATTGGTATGTGAGTTGGCGTGGGAATCGGATGCTTCAAGGAAAAAGACTAGCACCCTGCCACCAGAATCCATTCCACTGGCAGGGTGCGTGCTTGGGGATTATTGGTCGCATACCCCTGGCGGTCGTTCCCTCAACCAGCCAGGGGCAACAACGGCCGCTTACGGGGCTGTGGGGGGCGTCGGGAAATCGAACTCCGGAAACGCATCATCCAGGCCGGTTTCCACCGCCGGGGTCAGGTCGATACGCAGGTAGATATCGTTCTCCCCGGTGTAGGCGGGCCATTCCTGGCGATCGATGGCGGGGTCGCCGTCCTTCGCGAAGGAGGCCCACAGGTCCAGGGAAAGCTGGCTGACCATGGCGTATTCCTCCGGATCGATGCCCGGGCTGTCGGTGGTGGCGAACTTCTGTGGTGTCGGGTCCGGGTGGCCGGTCAGACCCAGCAGGTAGTGGGCCACGAAGCTGCCCGGATAGTCGAACATGTAGACCAGCTCGACACCGTGGTAGGCGGAGGTGCCGAAGTTACGCCAGCCCGCCGGTACATGGTCGAATACGTAGGTGTAGACGTCGGACTCGTTGTACTCGGCCATCCACGGCATGTACCACTTCAGGCCTTCCACCAGCGGCGGCAGATCACCGGTGTTGGCACCGGCCATTATGGACACGTCATGGTGCTTGCCGGCCTCGAAGGCATCGCGGATGCCCATGGTCTGGTACCAGCCGTCGATGTTCGGGCGTGCGGCAAAGCCGGCCTCGGCGGAGGCTTCCACAATGTCCGGCCAGGGGATATCGCGCATGGCGGCCAGCACGTCGGGCTCATCCGCGACACCCAGGGCTTCCGCCAGGTTGATACCCTGTTGTTCCTGAGCTTCCAGCGGGTTTTCCACCGGAATAGTCTGGTCACTTGGCGCCGCCATACCACTCTGGACAATGGCCTTGTGGAACAGGCCGTCCGCCAGCGGCGAATGCAGCAGGGACAGGGTCTTGCCGCCACCGCCGGATTCACCAAAGATGGTGACGTTGTCCGGGTCACCCCCGAAACGGTCGATGTTCTCCTGCACCCACTCCAGGGCGGCCACCAGGTCAAGCTGCCCATAGTTGCCGGAGGCGCCATTTTCCGATTCCTCGGTCAGGGCCGGGTGCGCCATGTAGCCGAAGGGGCCGAGGCGGTGGTTGACGGTAACCACAATGGCGCCCTTGCCAGGCAGTGATGTGTTGTTGAACCCTCTGGTGTTGCCGGTGAGAATAGCGAAGCCACCACCATGGAACCAGACCATGACCGGCAGCGGTTCATCGCCGGCGTCCTTGGGTACGGTAACATTGAGGTAGAGACTGTCCTCACTCATGCCGCCTTCGCCGAAGGCTTCGTTGGTGGGGTCCTGGGCGGACTGGTCGGACCAGGCGATGGCTTCACGCACGCCCCACCAGCCATCGTGATCCACCGGGGGCTTCCAACGTAGTTCCTCCAAGGGTGCCTTGGCGTAGGGAATACCGTAGAACCCCCAGGCCTTGTCGTCGGGCGTGGTAAAACCGCGCAGCACGCCGAGGCTGGTAGGCACGATCTTGCGATCACTCTGGGCCCGGGCCACCAGCTCCACGGCGCTCTCGGCGTTCATCAGGCGTCGGGGTCGTGGGTCGGTGTCATCAAAGACCTCTTCGCCAGCAGCGTTAAGTTCCGCCATCAGGTCGGTCACCGCTTCGCTCCGGGCGAACTCCGCCGGCGACTGGTCAAAGGTCAGCATGTCCGTGTACTCGTCGACAATCCGGGAAGCTTCCCGGGACACGTCGATGCCATTGTTCAGGTCGCCATCCTGGTCCAGGGTCTGGATCAGGGCGGCGAGGTTGGTGGCCTTGTCGGTGAATTCCCCGGCGTCCGGGAAATGGTTCCATGCCGAGAGGTTACGAACCTTGTGCAGGCGGGCCAGCCGGATCCTGTCCAGTGCGTCCTTTACCTTTTCCAGGCGCTCGCCGTGATTCCGGGACGTACGTTCATGGGCCCGGTCCGAGGCCTGATCGGGCAGGGCATGGGCCAGTGTGCTGACACCACCAAATGCCAGGCCCGTGGCGACACAGGTGGCAATGGTGGTTAATCGAATCTGTTTACAAAGCCGTGTCTTCTGGGGGATCGACATGAATCTCTCCGGTTTGTTGTTAAGGGTAGGGAAAGATGCCGGAACCGACGGCTGAACAGTCCCGGACATAAGCAGGTCGTCACTGCTCAGGGGGTATTAGCTGCCACAGCCCTGGGTGTTGACGAACATCATCGGCAGGGTCAGGTGCAGCATCCGACGGAAGCTGTCCATATCGTGTTCACCCTCGAACTCCTCACGAAGGTTGGCCACGCCGTAGTCATTGAGAATCTCAATGGTTGCCTCGGTGTTGCTGTAGGCAATGTCGTCGTAACCCGCGCCCATGACGATCGGAGCGTTCAACAGGCTGTTGGTTTCCGGATCATCCAGAACCGATTCAAACTCACGCTCGAAGGCGCTGCGGGATGTGGAGAACCAGCCGGAGCCATAGATGAACACATGGCTGAACAGGTCCAGGTTACCGAGGCCCACGTTGAAGGCCACGAAACCGCCCTGGGACAGGCCGGCAATGGCACGATTGTCACGATCGGTGCGGACGTTGTAGTTGGACTCCACGTAAGGCATCAGGGTGTCCTTGAACAGGTCCACACAGCCACCGCTGGTGCCTGGGGTAACCGGGCTGCCAGAGGCACAACCACTGGTGTCCGGCATGACCACCACCATCGGGTCGATGCGGCCCTCGGCAATGGCGTTATCCAGGATCAGGTCGGCGCTGCCGCCCCAGTCCTCTTCACGGCTGGTCCAGTTGGAATCGTCCTGCCCGGCGCCATGGCTAAGGTAAAGCACCGGAAAACCCTCGGGATTGGATTCGCTGTAGCCCGGCGGGGTGTAGATATGGACACGGTCACCGCCGAAGGTGCCGCCGATATTGACGACTTCCACCTCACCATTGGGTACGCCCGGACGGTCACGGTAGTACTCGGTGGCACCCTGTGGCAGCATTGCCGGGGTTTCGGTGGGGCAGGATGCCGGCGCATCATCCGGGTCCCAGCCGGAGCCCCCTCCAATACCACCACCCCCACCAATCGCCAGGGCGGAGCCCGTCATGGTTAGTCCACATACAATTGCGAGTGATCTCAGGCCGTTGCGTTGCATTGTTTTAACCCTCCAATGGTCGTGTTAAGTGTTGCGACGGAACCGGAATGAGGGTTCCGCTGCTACGGCCCGACGAGTTATAGCGCTGCCCCCGGGGAAGTTCAAAATGTCCGGGAGTTCATCCAGACGCCGGATATAGCGAGCGCTCGACCGGATATCGAACCAGGCTTTTCAGCCTGAACGGAATGCCAATCCGTAGAAACAGATTCGAGTATCCATTGAAGGGCTCAGACGTAACTATTGATTACCAAAGGCGGAATGAATGCTCACTTTTAATCAGGAAAAATACCCTGACTACTGTCCATGTATGGAAAACTGGAATAAAAACGAAATCGGAATACCCGGTGATCATCCAAAATGGTTAACTCCGCGTAATGATCCAGTATCGGATTTGCAGTTGATGATAATTTGAGCACCCATCCCACTTTTTGAATCTGTGAGGGCAGTCACCGGGCGATTACCTGGTTTGCCGTGCGCCACCCGGCGCCTGACTGCCGGGTTCTTTTTCCCTTCGAAAGATGGCACCCGTCACTGTTATCCGTACACAGTGGCGGGTATTATTCGCCCCATAAGTGATCACAAAACCACCAGCTCGGATCCGTCCATGCCCAAAGGTCCCAAACTCTCGCCGGAGGCCAGGCTAAAGGCCATTATCGATGCTACTCGCGCCGGCACCTGGGAATGGAATCTCGACACCGGTGCCGTCATCGTTAACGACCGCTGGGCCAACATGCTCGGTTACGAACCCGCCGAGCTTCAACCCATGACTTACGAGCTCTGGCAGTCCCTGACACACCCGGAAGATGCTGATAATGCGAAGGCCCGGATGGGGGACTACCTGCGGGGGGAGACGCCCTATTTCGACTGTGTGATTCGCCTCCGTCACCGGGATGGCCACTGGCGGTGGATCCATAGCCGGGGCCGACGCCTGGAGGATGACAAGCTCCAGGCCAACTGGGTCTGCGGCACCCACCTGGATATTTCCGAGGAACGGGAGACCCAGCATCGCCTGCAACGCCTGGCGGAATCCCTGCCCGGGGTGATCTACACCTTTGTGATGGACACCGACGGCCAGTTCCGTTTCACCTATGTGAGCAGGAAAAGTATCGATTTCTATGGAATCCCTGCGGAAGAGACACTGACAAACCCTTCCACGCTGTTCGATATCATCGTTCGGGACGATATCCAGCAGGTCCTCGATTCCACGGTCGAGTCAGCAGAAAACCTCACCGAATGGCGCTGCCAGTACCGGATCGAGGTCAACGGCGAAATCCGCTGGATGGAGGGCGTGGCCCAGCCGGAGAGGGACGAGCTGGGCCGTATTGTCTGGCACGGCATGGCCATGGATATTACCGAGCGCAAACAGCTGGAGCTTGAGCTGGAACGCCTGTCCATCACCGACGAGCTCACCGGCCTCCACAACCGGCGTCACATGCTGCGGACCCTGGAGGAACAGATCGCCCGCGCGAATCGCTATGGCGACGTTTTCTCCCTGATCTCGCTGGATCTCGACCATTTCAAGCAGATCAACGATTCCTGGGGCCACCTGGTGGGTGACCAGGTACTGCAACGGTTCGCCGGTGTCCTGCGAAGCCGGGTCCGCCGGACCGACGTAGTGGCACGTACCGGGGGTGAGGAGTTCCTGGTCCTGCTGCCCAGTACCGACACCGCCTCGGCCCACCGTGTTGCCGAAGACCTGCGAAAGGCCACGGAGCAGGAAGCCTTCGACAATGGCGAGGGCCAGTCCTTTACCGTGACCCTGAGTGGTGGTGTGGTGACCTGGCACGAAGGCCTGTCCTCTATCCGGGATCTGTTGTCCCGATGCGACCAGGCGCTGTACGCTGCCAAACGCCAGGGGCGGAATCGCATCGTGGTACCAGACCCGGAATGACCGTCGGGAGGCAGGCTCCCTCTCCCGGGGCCGAAACCCGGTCAGATGCCCACGAACCGCCGACAGGAGTCATCCCATCGCCAGCAAACACCGCCGGGCCCTGATCCTGGCCCGGGACTTTATCCTGCCCTACCGCAAGGCCGTTGCCGGTGCCATGACCGCATTGGTGATCACCGCCGGCATCACCCTGTCACTGGGCCAGGGGCTGCGCATCCTGGTGGACCAGGGCCTGGCCACCCAGTCGCCGACCATGCTGGCGCAATCCATCGGCCTGTTCTTCGTGCTGGTGATGGCACTGGCGGTGGGCTCCTTTGCCCGGTTCTATCTGGTCTCCTGGATCGGCGAGCGGGTGGTGGCGGACATCCGCAAGCAGGTGTTCAGCCACCTGATCGACCTGCATCCAGGGTTCTACGAGAAGAACCGCAGCCTGGAGATCCAATCCCGGTTCACGGCGGATACCACCGTATTGCAATCGGTGATCGGCTCCACCGTCTCCATCGCCCTGCGTAACCTGCTGATGCTGATCGGCGGGGTCGTCCTGCTGTTCATCACCAACCCCAAGCTGGCGAGCGTGATCATCTTCGGCTTTCCGGTGGTGCTGATTCCCATCCTGTTCTACGGTCGCCGGGTGCGGAACCTGTCCCGCCTGAGTCAGGACCGGGTCGCCGACGTTGGAAGCTATGTGGGCGAAAATCTCACCCAGATCAAGACCGTTCAGGCCTTTAACCACCAGCCGGTGGATCGGGAGCACTTTTCCACGGTGGCAGAGAACGCCTTCCTGATCGCCAGGGACCGTATCCGCCAGCGGGCCTGGCTGATGACCCTGGCCATCACCTTGGTGATGGGGGCGGTGGGCATCGTGCTGTGGATTGGCGGCCTGGATGTGATTGCCGGGCGAACAAGCCCCGGGGAACTGGCCGCCTTCGTGTTCTACAGCCTGCTGGTAGGCGTATCCGCCGGGGCCATCAGCGAGGTGATCGGTGAACTGCAGCGGGCCGCCGGGGCTGCTGCCCGCATCTTCGAACTGCTGCAGAGTGACAATGAGATCGACCCGGCGCCTTCAGATGCCGTATCAATGCCCCAGCCGGTCCGGGGCAACATCGAGTTCCGCCAGGTCAGCTTTGCCTATCCCACCCGGCCGGAGGTGGAGGCTATCCGGGAGTTGTCCGTGTCCATCACCGCCGGCGAGACTGTCGCCCTGGTAGGCCCCTCCGGGGCCGGCAAGTCCACCCTGTTCGACCTGTTGCTGCGGTTCTACGACCCACAACAGGGTCAGATCCTGATCGACGGCGTCGACAGCCGGCAGGTCAGCCCCTCCGACCTGCGCCACTGCTTTGCCCTGGTGCCCCAGACCCCGGCCCTGTTCCACGGCACCATTGCCGACAATATCCGCTACGCCCGCCCCGATGCCAGCCTGGACACGGTGATCCGGGCCGCCCGCACGGCCTACGCCCACGACTTTATCCAGGCCCTTCCGGAGGGCTACGACACCCGCCTGGGGGATACCGGCCTGGGCCTGTCCGGTGGACAGCGTCAGCGCCTCGCCATCGCCCGGGCGCTACTGGCGGACGCCCCCATCCTGCTGCTGGACGAAGCCACCAGCGCCCTGGATGCGGAAAGCGAACAACTGGTGCAGCAGGCCATGCCGGGGCTGATGGCGGGCCGGACCACCCTGGTGATCGCCCACCGGCTGGCCACGGTCCGGCATGCCGACCGTATCCTGGTCATGGACCAGGGGCGCCTGCTGGATGCCGGCCACCATGACGAGCTGATCCACCGCAACGACCTGTATGCCCGCCTCTCGGCACTGCAATTCCGAGGCTCCGGGGAAGATGATGCAGGTCATTGATTTTTCCCGTTCATTATTTGCGCAATTGCCAACCCACTGTTAGCTTTTCAGTAGGGGCTTCCCCCCGAATCACCACCGGTTTTCTCAACGGCAGCACCACACTGCCAGGGAGAGCGCATGGCTGACACGGTTACGGATCTGCTGGCCCGGTACTGGGCCACTGCTTTCTTTATTGTCGCCACACTGGGCCTGTGTGCCTTTATGGTCGGCGCCTCCAGCCTGCTGGGCGGGCGCAGCCAGGGTGTCAGCAAGTCGCTCCCGTTCGAATCCGGCATTGTCGGCACCGGCGATGCCCGCCAGCGCTTTTCCGTCAAGTTCTACCTGGTCGCGATGCTGTTCGTGATCTTTGATATCGAAGCCGTATTCCTGTTTGCCTGGGCCATTGTCATCCGCGAGGTGGGGTGGACCGGCTTCTGGGGCGCGGCGGTGTTCATTCTGATCCTGCTGGCCGGCCTGCTCTATGACAGCCGTACCGGTGCCCTCGACTGGGCGCCGGAGTCATCCAGCGGCAGGCCCCATCGTCCGGCAGGCTGATCCAAGCTATCTGGCAGGAACGCTGTGCTGCACGCCAGCGTTCATGGAGGCGAAGCATGTCCTACACACTGACCCGGGCGGAACCGGTGCCGGAGGGCGACAGCCGCTATCCGGTCCGCAGGCAGGAACCCACGGAAGACCCGGTCAAGAGCCAGCTTGAGCGCAATGTGTTCACCGGCAAGCTCAGCGAGGTGCTTAACAATGCCGTCAACTGGGGCCGCAAGAACTCCCTGTGGCCCTACAACTTCGGGTTGTCCTGCTGCTATGTGGAGATGACCACCGCCTTCACCGCGCCCCACGACATTGCCCGCTTCGGCTCCGAGGTGATCCGGGCCTCGCCCCGGCAGGCGGATTTCATGGTCATCGCCGGTACCTGCTTCATCAAGATGGCGCCGGTGATCCAGCAGCTCTATGACCAGATGCTGGAACCCAAGTGGGTGATCTCCATGGGGTCCTGCGCCAACTCCGGCGGTATGTACGACATCTACTCGGTGGTTCAGGGGGTGGACAAGTTCCTGCCGGTGGACGTCTACGTACCCGGCTGCCCGCCCCGGCCCGAGGCCTTCCTGCAGGGGCTGCAACTGCTGCAGGACTCGATCCAGGAGGAGCGCCGGCCGCTGTCCTGGGTGGTAGGGGACCAGGGCGTCTACCGGGCGGAGATGCCGTCCCAGCGGGAGAAGTGGCGGGATCAGCGGATCCAGGCCACCGAACTGCGAACACCGGACAAACTCTGACGAGCTGGAAAACCATGAGCACAGGCACCGTCGACAACCCACAGGCTGACACCGGAAACGGCCACCTGCTGGACCAGTTCCGGGAGGATTTGCTGTACGTGCAGCCCACTCTCACCGGCATGCCGGTATTCTGGGTGCGTCGGGAAAGCCTTGTGGACATCCTGACTCACCTCAAGGAACAGCCGGCACCGTTCAGTATGCTGTACGACCTGTCGGCGGTGGATGAACGCCTGCGCAACCACCGGGATGGCCTGCCGGAGGCGGACTACACGGTGTTCTACCACCTGCTGTCGGTGGAGCGGAACGAGGACCTGATCCTCAAGGTGGCGCTGTCCGAGTATGACCTGCGGGTGCCCACCGCCAGCCGGGTGTTCGCCAACGCCAACTGGTACGAGCGGGAAATCATGGACATGTTCGGCGTCGCCGTGGCGGGGCACCCGCACCCGGAACGTATCCTCATGCCGCCCACCTGGCAGGGACACCCGTTGCGCAAGGACTACCACGCCCGGGCCACGGAATTTGACCCCTACACCCTCACTGTAAAAGGCCAGCAGACCGAGCAGGAGGCCATGCGGTTCGAGCCGGAGGCCTGGGGCATGCAGCGGGAGCGGGACGGCGCCGAGTTCATGTTCCTCAACCTGGGGCCTAACCATCCCTCCGCCCATGGCGCCTTCCGCATCGTGCTGCAACTGGACGGCGAGGAAATCGTCGACTGCGTACCGGACATCGGCTACCACCACCGGGGCGCCGAGAAGATGGCCGAGCGCCAGTCCTGGCACAGCTTCATTCCCTACACCGACCGCATCGACTACACCGGCGGCGTCATGAACAACCTGCCCTACGTGCTGGCGGCGGAAAAGCTGGCGGGTATCGACGTGCCGGACCGGGTCAAGGTGATCCGGGTGATGATGGCCGAGATGTTCCGCATCACCAGCCACCTGCTGTTCCTGGGCACCTACCTGCAGGACCTGGGGGCCATGTCGCCGGTGTTCTTCACCTTCAGCGACCGGCAACGGGGCTACAAGGTGATCGAGGGTATTACCGGCTTTCGCATGCATCCGGCCTGGTACCGCATCGGTGGGGTCGCCCAGGACCTGCCCCAGGGCTGGGAAAAGCTGGTGCAGGAATTCCTGGACTGGATGCCCGCCCGCCTGCGGGAATACGAGAAGGCGATGATGGAGAACGCCATCGTGCGGGAACGCACCCGCCATGTGGCCGCCTTCGACACCGCCGAGGCCCTGGAGTGGGGTGTTACCGGCCCCAACCTGCGGGCCACCGGCTGCGACTTCGACCTGCGTAAGGCACGGCCCTATTCCGGCTACGAGCTGTTTGATTTCGAAATACCCCTGGGCCACAACGGCGATGTCTTCGACCGGGGCCAGTTGCGCATCGACGAGATGCGCCAGAGCCTGCGCATCATCCAGCAATGCGTGAATAACATGCCGGCGGGCGACTACAAGGCGGATCACCCGCTGACCACACCGCCACCCCGGGAACGCATGCTGCAGCACATCGAGACCCTGATCACCCATTTCCTGCAGGTGTCCTGGGGACCGGTACTCAAGCCCAACGAATCCCTGCAGATGATCGAGGCCACCAAGGGCATCAACAGTTACTACCTGACCAGCGACGGCAACACCATGAGTTACCGCACCCGCATCCGTACCCCGAGTTTTCCGCACCTGCAGCAGATACCGGCGGTGATGAAGGGTGGTTTCGTACCGGACCTGATTGCCCACCTGGGCAGCATTGATTTCGTGATGGCAGACGTGGACCGCTGATGATGGCAACGACACCACAGACAACCGGACTGATCGGCAGCGACGGCTTCGAACTGCACCCGGCGGACGAGACCGCCATCCTGGAGGAAATGGCCCACTACGAGCAGCCCCAGGCCGCCTGCATCGAAGCGCTGAAGATCGTCCAGCGCCGCCATGGCTGGGTTCCGGACGAGGCCATCCCCGCCATTGCCCGGACGCTGGGCATAGGGCCCGCGGCCGTGGAAGGCGTGGCCACCTTCTACAGCCTGATCTTCCGTCAGCCGGTGGGCCGCCACGTGGTGCTGGTGTGTGATAGCAGCTCCTGCTTCCTGACCGGCTTTGACGAACTGAAGCAGGCACTGGTGGACCAGTTGGGAGTCGACTACGGCCAGACCACCGATGACAGCCGCTTCACCCTGCTGCCGGTGTGTTGCCTGGGGGCCTGCGACGGCGCCCCGGCGCTGATGATCGACGATGACACCTTTGGACCTGTCCGCCCGGAGGATCTGCCGGGCCTGCTGGAGGGGTACCCATGAGCAACTCCATCACCAGCCAGCGCGATTCGGTCCACTACCGCAGCCGGCTGTTGCAGCCGGAGGCCGACCGTAGCGCCGACACCCATCCGCTCACCTGGCGTCTGCGGGACGACGGCGAGGCGGTCTGGCTTGATGAGTACCTGCAGAAGGACGGCTACCAGTCGGTGCGCAAGGCCCTGGCTGACGGTGACCCCCAGGCCATTATCGCCACCATGAAGGAGGCCAATGTGCGCGGCCGTGGCGGCGCTGGTTTTTCCGCCGGACTCAAGTGGAGCCTGACCCTGCAGGGCGGCGATAGGCCCCGGGGCTACCTGATCTGCAACGCCGACGAGATGGAGCCGGGTACCTTCAAGGACCGGCTGCTGATGGAACAGCAGCCCCACCTGCTGATCGAGGGCATGATCCTCGGCGCCTACGCCAACAACAGCCGCTATGGCTACATCTTTCTGCGGGGGGAATACGTGGAATCGGCCCGGGTGCTGAACCGGGCCCTGGACGAGGCCCGGGAGGCCGGTTGGCTGGGGGACGCCATTAACGGCAGCGGCTTTGATTTCGACATTGCGGTGCACACCGGTGCCGGGCGCTACATCTGCGGCGAGGAAACCGCCCTGATCAACTCCCTGGAGGGCAAGCGGGCCAACCCCCGGGCCAAGCCGCCGTTTCCCGGCCAGTCCGGGGCCTGGGGCAAGCCTTCAGTGGTGAACAACGTGGAAACCCTGTGCAACGTGCCAGCGGTGATCCTCAACGGCGCTGGCTGGTACCAGGGCCTGTCCGGCGATCGCACCGACGACGGCGGCAGCAAGCTCTACGGGGTCTCCGGCCCGGTGGAGCGGCCTGGCCTGTGGGAGCTGCCCATGGGCACCACCGGCGGTGAGATCCTCGACCGGGCCGGGGGGCTACGGGATAACCGCCAGCTCAAGGCCTGGCTGCCCGGCGGCGCCAGTACCGGCTTTCTGCTGCCGGAACACCTGGAGTTGCCACTGGACTTCGACACCGTGGGCAAGGAGGGCAGCCGCCTGGGCACCGGTCTGCTGACGGTGGTACCGGAGGACATGAGCATGGTGGCGCTGATGCGCAACCTGGAGGAATTCTTCGCCCGGGAATCCTGCGGCTGGTGTACGCCCTGCCGCGACGGCCTGCCCTGGACCGTGAAACTGCTGCGGTCCCTGGAACGGGGGCAGGGGGAAACCGGCGATATCGAACTGCTGGACAAACTGGCGGCGGACTGCGGTCCGGGGCTGACCTTCTGCGCCCATGCCCCCGGCGCTGCCATGCCGCTACAGACGGCACTGAAGCACTTCCGCCACGAATTCGAGGCGGGCGTGAGCAAGCCCACAGGCAAGGCCCACGAAGATCCGATTCCGGTGGGTCAGGTATAGCAGGCAGACGTATGAGCTTCCCCAAGACGACGCAACGGGACTGAACCATGGCCATCATTCATGTGGACGGACAGCAGCACGAAGTGAACGGGGCACACAACCTGCTCCAGGCCTGCCTGTCCCTGGGCCTCGACATTCCCTATTTCTGCTGGCACCCGGCCATGGGCAGCGTGGGCGCCTGTCGCCAGTGCGCGGTTAAACAGTACAAGGATGCGGACGATGACAAGGGCACGATCGTGATGTCCTGCATGGCTCCGGCATCGGACCGGACCCGCATCTCCATCGACGATGAGGAAGCAAAGGCCTTCCGCGCCAGCGTGGTGGAGTGGCTGATGATCAACCACCCCCACGACTGTCCGGTGTGCGAGGAGGGCGGCCACTGCCACCTGCAGGACATGACGGTGATGACCGGCCACGACCGTCGCCGTTATCGCTTCCGCAAGCGCACCCGCCGCAACCAGTACCTGGGACCGTTCATCGCCCACGAGATGAACCGCTGTATCACCTGTTATCGCTGTGTGCGCTTCTACAACGACTACGCCGGCGGCACCGACCTGGGCGCCTTCGGGGCCAAGGACAACGTCTACTTCGGGCGCTACGAGGAAGGCACCCTGGAGAGTTCCTTTTCCGGCAACCTCACCGAGGTGTGCCCCACCGGCGTGTTCACCGACCAGAGTCATTCCGAGCAGTACACCCGCAAGTGGGACCTCCAGTTCGCCCCCGGCATCTGCCACCAGTGTTCGGTGGGCTGCAACATCAGCCCCGGGGAACGCTACGGCAGCATCCGCCGCATCGAGAACCGCTACCACGGCGAAGTGAACGGTTACTTCCTCTGCGACCGGGGCCGCTTCGGCTATGGCTATGTAAACCGGGAGGACCGCCCAACGGTGCCGGAGTGGCGGGATTCACCGGAGAGCGACCCGGTGCCACTGGGTGTTGAGGATGCCCTGGCCCGGATCACCGATGCCCTGCGCCATGCCCGTCGCGTCATCGGTATCGGCTCGCCCCGGGCCAGCCTGGAGAGCAATCACCAGTTGCAGAAGCTGGTCGGCATGGACAATTACGCCACCGGCATCGAGGCCCGGGAGCAGGCCTGCCTGGAGCGGATGGCGGAATTGCAGCGCAGCACCGGCCTGGCCACGCCCAGCCCCCGGGAGATCGAGGACCATGACGCCATCCTGGTACTGGGGGAAGACCCGGTGCAGAGCGCCGGCCGCCTGGGCCTCAATATCCGTCAGGCGGGCCTGGCCCGTCGCAAAGCCCTGGGCGAGACCATCGGCGTACCGGCCTGGAACGCCGAGGCCCTCAAAACCCTGGCCCAGGACCGCTACCACCCGCTGTTTATCGCCTGGCCCGCAGCCACGGACCTGGATGACGTCGCCGAAGCTCGCCATCCCCTGGCCCCGGACGATATCGCCAGGCTCGGTTTTGCGGTGGCCCACCACATTGATCCCGCCGCCCCGGCAGTGGATGACCTGTCTTCAGACCTTGCCGAGGCTGCCCAACGCATCGCCGATGCCCTGATGGCGGCAGAGCGGCCGCTGGTGGTCAGTGGTGGCTCACTGCTGTCGGAAGCCGTGCTGGACGCCGCTGGCAATATCGCCCGGGCCCTGGCCCGCCGGGCCAAGCGGGGTGGACTGACACTGATCCGGCGGGAAGCCAACAGCACCGGCTTGTCCCTGATGGGCGGTCATTCCCTGGACTGGGCCCTGGACGAACTGGACCAGGGCCGTGCCGACGCCCTGGTGGTACTGGAGAACGACCTCTACCAGAGACTGCCCGCCGCCCGGGTAGACGCGGCCCTGGCCCGGGCGGACATCATTGTGGCACTGGACCACCAGCACACGGCCACCACCGCGAAAGCCAGGTTCACCCTGTCCGCCGCCAGCTTTGCCGAGTCTGACGGTACCCTGGTGAACCTGGAAGGTCGCGCCCAGCGTTTCTTCCAGGTGTACGACCCGACCTATCTGCGGCCCGAGACCCGCATCCACGAGAGCTGGCGCTGGCTGCATGTATTAACGGTGAATCTGTGGGGCCAGAAGACCAGCGATATCACCCTGGATACGGTGATCGGCTCCTGCGTGTCCGACCACCCCGTGCTGGCCGGTATGGTCGATGCCGCCCCCAGTGCCAACTATCGCATCGACGGCCTGCGCCTGGCCCGGGAACCCCACCGCTACAGTGGCCGCACCGCCATGCGCGCCAACCTGAACGTGAGCGAACCCCGGCCCCTGCAGGACCCGGACACCGCCTTCGCCTTCTCCATGGAGGGCTACAGTGGCTACCAGGAAGCCCGCCAGCAGGTACCCTTCGCCTGGGCCCCGGGCTGGAACTCGCCCCAGGCCTGGAACAAGTTTACCGATGAGGTGGGGGGTCACCTGCGCGGCGGCGATCCCGGCGCCCGGCTGATCCCGCGGGTGCCCGGGCCACACCACTACAGCCAGCCATCACCATCCGCCGACACCATCGACGGCCTGCGGGCCCTGATCCTGCCCCGGCTGTTTGGCGGCGAGGAAACCTCCTCAATGGCCACACCCATCCAGCAAAGGACAGAGGCCCCCTGGCTCACCCTGAGCCATGAGGATGCCCTACGCCTGGGCCTGCATACCGGGGACATCGTCAGCCTGGGTGGGGAAAGGGCAATGCCCGTACGCGAACAGGACGACTGGCCCACCGGCTGGGTGGGGCTGCCCGCCGCCCTGATACCCGGGCTGTTGCAGGGCGAAACCGTCACCCTGCAAAAGGCATCGGGAGGTGAGCCATGAGCTGGTGGACACCACAACTGGCCGCCATCGTCTGGGCCATGTTCCAGGCCCTGGTGATCCTGCTGGGCGCGGTATTGCTCGGCGCCGCCCTGACCGTGGTGGAGCGCCGCCTGCTGGGCCTGTGGCAGGACCGTTACGGCCCCAACCGGGTCGGGCCCTTCGGCACGATGCAACTGATTGCCGACATGCTGAAGATCTTCTTCAAGGAAGACTGGATTCCCCCGTTCGCGGACCGGCCCCTGTTCGTGCTGGCACCGATCATCGCCTTTGCCTCGCTGTTGCTGTCTTTTGTGGTCATTCCCATTACCCCGGGCTGGGGCGTGGCGGATATGCACATCGGGCTGCTGTTCTTCCTGGCCATGGCGGGCATCAACGTTTACGCCGTGCTGCTCGGCGGCTGGGCCAGCGGCAACAAGTACGCGCTACTGGGGGCCATGCGGGCCTCGGCCCAGACCCTGTCCTACGAGGTGTTCATGGGGCTGTCGCTGATGGGGGTGGTGGCCCTGGCCGGCTCCTTCAATCTGCGGGATATCGTCAATGCCCAGGAAGGCTTCTGGTTCATCATTCCCCAGTTCTTCGGCTTCGCCACCTTCCTGGTCGCCGGTATCGCCGTTACCCACCGCCACCCCTTCGACCAGCCGGAGGCGGAGCAGGAGCTGGCGGACGGCTACCACATCGAATACTCCGGCATGAAGTTCGGCATGTTCTTCATCGGCGAATATGTCGGCATGGTGCTGGTATCCGCGCTGATCGTGACGCTGTTCTTCGGCGGCTGGCACGGACCATGGCTGCCACCGATCCTGTGGTTCGCCCTCAAGACCGGCTTCTTCCTGATGCTGTTCATTCTGCTGCGGGCGTCACTGCCGCGGCCCCGGTACGACCGGGTGATGAGCTTTGGCTGGAAGGTGTGCCTGCCGCTGACACTGATCAACTTACTGGCCACGGGAGCGGTGATGCTCCTGGTGGATTCCTAGGGAGGGCTTATGGAAAGGACTAAAGTCCCGGTCATCAGAACGGTGCTCTGGCTGGTGCCGGCTACCTGGTCCCAGCTGCGCACCCTGGGCATGGTGTTCATGCACAGCTTCCGCAAGCGGGAGACGGTGAACTACCCGGAGGAGGAGGTCTACCTGCCGCCCCGCTACCGGGGCCGCATTGTGCTGACCCGTGACCCGGACGGCGAGGAACGCTGCGTGGCCTGCAATCTGTGTGCAGTGGCCTGCCCGGTGGACTGCATCTCCCTGCAGAAGGGCGAAATGGACGACGGCCGCTGGTACCCGGAGTGGTTCCGCATCAACTTCTCCCGCTGCATCTTCTGCGGCATGTGCGAGGAAGCCTGCCCCACCTCCGCCATCCAGCTGACGCCGGATTTCGAGATGGGCGAGTACGACCGCCAGCAACTGGTGTACGAGAAGGAAGACCTGCTGATCAACGGCCCCGGCAAGGATCACGACTACCACTTCTACAAGGTGGCGGGCATGGCCATCGGCGGCAAGGACAAGGGCGAGGCAAGCAACGAGGAGACACCGGAAGATGTGCGGACACTGCTGCCCTGAACGGATGGAGAGCAACTGATGGAACTCGCGTTCTACCTCAGCGGCCTGGTGGCGGTATTTGCCACCGTTGGCGTGATCACCGGCACCAGCCCGGTGCACGCGGTGGTGTACCTGATTGTCTCGCTCATTGCAGTGGCGCTGGTGTTCTTCGCCCTGGGCGCGCCCTTTGCGGGGGCCCTGGAGATCATCGTGTACGCCGGGGCCATCATGGTGCTGTTCGTGTTCGTGGTGATGATGCTCAACCTGAAACCGGACGCGGACCGGGACCAGACCTTCCTGCACCCCCGCTACTGGGTAGGCCCGTCGCTGCTGGCCATGCTCCTGCTGGGGGCCGTGGTATCGCTGCTGGCCCAGGGCAGTGTGGGTCAGACCATCGACGGTGACCTGCTGACCGCCAGATCGGTGGCCCTGACCCTGTTCGGCCCCTGGCTGGTGGTGGTGGAACTGGCCGCCATCCTGCTGCTGGCGGCGCTCGTCACCGCGTCCCACGTGGGCCGGCGATCGAACCCCCTGCGCAATCGTGGAGGTTCCCAATGAATGGCGTCCCCATGGAACACGGCCTGATCCTGGCCGCCATCCTGTTCAGCCTGGGGCTGCTGGGGCTGATCCTTCGGCGCAACATGCTGTTCGTGCTGATGAGCCTGGAGGTGATGCTCAACGCCGCCGCATTGGCCTTTATCGTCGGCGCCACCGCCTGGAACCAGCCGGACGGGCAGGCCATGTTCCTGCTGGTGATCACCCTGGCGGCGGCGGAGGCCAGCGTGGGGCTGGCGTTGATGATCCAGCTTTACCAGCGATTCCGTTCCCTTAACCTCGATGCAGCCAGCAGGATGCGTGGATGATGGCATTGGCGGTCGTACTTTCGTTCCTTTTACCCCTGGCGGGCACCCTGATACTGGCCTTTTCCGCCGGTCGCCTGGGCCCACGGACCAGTTCAGTCATCGGCGTGGGCAGTGTCGGGCTGGCGGCGCTGGCCACCGCGTGGACGGTCATATCCCACGCCGGTGGCAGCGAAGGCGTTACCCTGTGGACCTGGATCGCCGTCGGCAACTTCCAGCCCACCATCGGCCTGGCGGTGGACGGCCTGGCCTTGGTGATGATGTCAGTGATCACCGGCGTCGGCTTCCTGATCCACCTGTTCGCCGCCTGGTACATGACCGGGGAAGAAGGCATCACCCGCTTCTACGCCTGGATGAACCTGTTCGTGTTCAGCATGATGCTGCTGGTACTCGGCGACAACCTGCTGTTGCTGTTCCTGGGCTGGGAAGGCGTCGGCCTGTGCAGCTACGGGCTTATCGGCTACTACTACCAGGGCAGCGCCAATGGCCGGGCCGCCTTCAAGGCCTTTGTGGTGACCCGCATCGGCGATGTGTTCCTGGCCCTGGGGCTGTTCCTGATCTTTATGGAGCTGGACACCCTGGACATCCAGACGGTGCTGGCCCGGGCCCCGGAACTGTGGACGTCGGGTAGCGATGTCGCCAACCTGGCCGCGCTACTGGTGCTCGGCGGCGCCCTCGGCAAATCCGCCCAGGTGCCACTGCACACCTGGCTGCCGGACGCCATGGCCGGCCCCACCCCGGTGTCCGCCCTGATCCACGCCGCCACCATGGTCACCGCCGGGGTCTACCTGATCGCCCGCCTGAATGGGCTATTCCTGCTGGCCCCGGACGTCCTGTTGCTGGTAGGCGTAATCGGCGCCGTCTCCTTGCTGCTGGCGGCCTTCGCGGCCCTGGCCCAGACGGATATCAAGCGGGTGCTGGCCTATTCCACCATGAGCCAGATTGGCTACATGTTCCTTGCCCTGGGGGTAGGCGCCTTTGACGCCGCCATCTTCCACCTGGTCACCCACGCCTTCTTCAAGGCCCTGCTGTTCCTGTCCGCCGGGGCGGTGATCATCAGCTGCCACCACGAGCAGGATATGGACAAACTCGGCGGCCTGTGGCGCAAGCTGCCGGTGGCCTATGGCGGCTTTATCGTGGGCGGTGCGGCGCTGGTGGCGCTGCCATTGGTGAGCGCCGGCTTCTTCTCCAAGGACGAGATCCTGTGGCAGGCCATGGCGGCGGACCAGACCGGCCTGCTGATCGTCGGCCTGCTGGGGGCGGTGCTCACCGGCATCTACACGGTGCGGCTGATCCTGGGTACCTTCCATGGCGAGCCGGGCAGCGACCACGCCCGCCATCCCGAACCGGGCACCAACCCGGTCACCCATCACCTGCCGCTGGTGGTGCTGGCGATCCTGTCTACGTTTATTGGCGCCTGGATCTATCCGGGGCTGGGGGACCTGTTCCCAGCAGCCCCCGGTGAATCCGTTCACACCGGCCATACCCTGCTGCAGGTGCTTGCCATGGGGGCCGCCATCGCCGGCCTGTTGATCGCGGCCTGGCTGTTCCTGTGGCAACGGGACTGGCTGGCGGACAAGGCCCGCCATGGCATTGGCGCCCGCCTGTGGACCCTGTGGCACAACGCCTGGGGCTTCGACGCTGTGTTCGAAGGGCTGTTGGTACGGCCCTGGCAATGGACCGTGAAAATACTGCGGGTGGATCTGGTCAACCTGGTGATGAACCTGCCGGCGGTGCTGGCGAAGGCCTTCAACGCCGGACTGGTGCGCAGCCAGAACGGCCGGGTTCGCAGCTACGCCCTGGTGATGGTGTTCGGGGCCACGGTGATTCTGCTGACCCTGGCCCTGCTGCCGGGAGGTGTCGCATGATCCTGGTGTGGCTGATCCTGATCCCGTTTATCGGCGGCCTGCTGTGCTGGCAGGCAGAGCACTGGGGCGAGAAGGCGCCACGGTGGATTGCCCTGGTCACCATGCTGTTTGTGCTGGTGATCAGCCTGTGGCTCTGGGTGACCGGCGATTTCACCATGCCGGGCGAGGGCAGTCGCCACTGGATACTGGAATGGCGGGCGCCGTGGATACCCCGCTTCGGCATCGAAATCCACCTGGCCATGGACGGGCTGTCGCTCATCCTGGTCGCGCTGACCGGCTTCCTCGGGGCGCTGGCGGTGCTGTGCTCCTGGCACGAGATCGCCCGCCGGGTGGGGTTCTTCCACCTGAACCTGCTGTTTATCCTCGGTGGCGTGGTGGGCGTGTTCCTGGCCCTGGACCTGTTCCTGTTCTTCCTGTTCTGGGAAATGATGCTGGTGCCCATGTACTTCCTGATCGCCCTGTGGGGCCATAGTGGCTCCCAGGGGCAGACCCGCATCCGTGCCGCCACCCGCTTCTTCATCTACACCCAGGCCAGCGGCCTGCTGATGCTGGTGTCGATCATTGCCCTGGTGTTCGTGCACTATTCGAATACCGGGGAGCTGTCCTTCAGTTACGACACGCTGCGGGGCACCGATATCCCCGAAGCCCTGGCGCCCTGGCTGATGCTGGGGTTCTTTATCGCCTTCGCGGTGAAACTGCCGGTGGTGCCCTTCCATGGCTGGCTGCCGGACGCCCACGCCCAGGCGCCAACAGCGGGCAGCGTCGACCTGGCGGGCATCCTGCTGAAGACTGCCGCCTACGGCATCCTGCGCTTTGCACTGCCGCTGTTCCCGGAAGAATCCCAGGCCTTCGCGCCAGTGGCCATGACCCTGGGGCTGGTGGGCATCATCTACGGTGCGGTGCTGGCCTGCGGGCAGCAGGACATCAAGCGGCTGATTGCCTACACCAGTATCTCCCATATGGGCTTTGTGCTGATTGCCCTGTACTCCGGCTCGGAACTGGCCATCCAGGGGGCGATCATCCTGATGGTGGCCCATGCCTTTTCCAGCGCGGGGCTGTTTATCCTCAGCGGGCAACTGTACGAGCGCATCCACACCCGCGACATGCGCATCATGGGCGGGCTGTGGGGCCGGATTCCGGTGCTGCCCGGCTTTACCCTGTGCTTTGTGGCCGCCTCCCTGGGCATGCCCGCCACCGCCAACTTCGTGGGTGAGTTCATGGTGCTGTTCGGCACCTTCCCCAGTGCGCCGGTGGTGGTGGTCATTGCCAGTATCGGCCTGGTGCTGGCGGCGATCTACTCCCTGCTGCTGATGCAGCGGGTGCACTACGGCCAGGAATACCGCCACGGCCCCCTGGCCGGGCCGGACCTGCGGGAATACGGCATGATGCTGGCGTTGCTGGTGCTGACCCTGTTCGTGGGGCTCTATCCGCAGCCGATCCTGGACATCACCAGTCCCATCGCCGGGCCGGCCGCTGAGTTGTTCCAGCAGGCCCCCACTGAACTGGCCGATCGAGCAGGGGAGGTGAACTGATGCTGACCCTGGAGAATCTGGTCGCCCTGCTGCCACTGATCGTGGTCGGCACCACCGCCGTAGTGGTGATGCTGGGCGTAGCCTGGCAACGGCACCATGGCATCACAGCGCTGCTGTCCGCCGCCGGTCTGATTCTGGCCCTGGCCTGCCTGCCCGTGGCGTCCGGCGCCCTGTCGTCGCCACCTCTGATGGTCATGGACGGCCTGGCGATCATGGGCAGTGTGCTGGTACTGCTGTGCGCGCTGGTCACCGTGGCCCTGAGCCACCACTACCTGACCGGCTACATCGGCCCCCGGGAAGAGTTCTACCTGTTGCTGCTGTGCGCGGTGACCGGCGCCCTGGGGCTGGTGGCCAGCAACCACCTGGCGAGCCTGTTCATCAGCCTGGAGCTGCTGTCCATGCCCCTGTACGGCATGCTGGCCTACAGCTTCCGGGCGGAACGGTCCCTGGAGGCGGGCATCAAGTACCTGATCCTGTCCGCCGCCGCCACCGCCTTCCTGCTGTTCGGCATGGCACTGATCTACGCCCGCACTGGTCGACTGGACCTGGCAGGCCTGGCCGCCGGACTCGCCACCAGCCCGGACACCTGGACCCTGGCCGGCGCCGTGCTGATGCTGGTGGGCCTGGGCTTCAAACTGTCCATCGTGCCTTTCCATCTATGGACCCCGGATGTGTACCAGGGCGGCCCGGCCCCGGCCACTATCTTCCTGGCCACGGTAAGCAAGCTGGCGGTATTTATCCTGCTGGTGCGACTGGTGATGACCGCGCCCATCTTCGAAAGTGAGTGGTTACACACCCTGATCACCCTTCTGGCACTGATTACCATGCTCGGCGGTAACCTGCTGGCGCTGTTCCAGCCCAACCTGAAACGTCTGCTGGG
>NZ_JBJJLA010000023.1:0-47401 GCF_045449715.1 Marinobacter shunpengi
CGACACCACCCACCAGGTGGCCTCGGCCGCGGAGGAACTGAGCCGGGTGGCGGAAGAGACCCGCGCCTCGGTGCAGGTCCAGGGTTCAGAGACCGACCAGATCGCCTCCGCCATCAACCAGATGGCCGCCACCATCCACCAGATCTCGAAGAACGCCAACGAGGTGCAGCAGGCCGGGGCGGATGCCGACCGCCTGGCCAAGGATGGCGGCCAGACCATGGCCGGCTCCCAGCAGTCGGTGAACAGCCTGTCCCGGAATATCCTGGAAAGCGCCGAGGCCATCGACGCCCTGGCCTCCCGCAGTGACGAGATCCAGAAGGTGCTGGACGTGATCCACGAAGTCACCGACCAGACCAACCTGCTGGCCCTGAACGCCGCCATCGAGGCCGCCCGGGCCGGCGAGCATGGCCGTGGCTTCGCCGTGGTCGCCGATGAGGTGCGCCAGCTGGCCAAGCGCAGTGGCGAGTCCGCCGGCCAGATCCGCGAGATGATCGATGGCTTTATCCGTGAGTCCCGCAGCGCGGTGGAGCGCATGCGTTCCTCCCAGGGCCTGTCGGAGGAGACTGTGGAGCGTATCAACCACGCCAGTTCGGCCCTGAGCACCATCGAGCAGTCGGTGGAGCACATCCACGATCAGGTGACGCAGATCGCCACGGCCTCCGAGGAGCAGAGCCAGGTGGCCGAGGAGATCAACAAGAACGTGGTGCGCATCGTGGAGGCGGCCCAGAACAGCGACACCGGCGTCACCCAGACCAACGAGGCCAGCCAGGAACTGGCACGACTGGGCGAGCGGCTGCGTGAACTGGTAACCCAGTTCCGGGTGTAACCGCTACCAGCCAGGTGTGAGTGGTTCAGGCGATGTCCTGAACCACCACCCGATTGCGGCCTGCCTCCTTGGCCCGATACAGGGCCCGATCAGCCATTTTGAACAGGTTCTCCCGGTCCGAGGCATGGTCGGGAACCACCGCCAGCCCGGCGGAGAACGTCAGGTTGTCGGGTCCGCCGGCGCCGAAATCCAGTTCAGAGAAGGCCTTCAGCAACCGTTCGACAACCTCCCGGCCCCGGGTGGCATCCAGCCCCGGCAACACCAGCACGAATTCCTCTCCCCCGAAACGGGCGGCCACATCGTGCTTACGACTGCCTTCCGTCAATAACCGGGCGAGCGCTACCAGAATCCGGTCTCCCACATCGTGCCCCCAGTTGTCGTTAACCTGTTTGAAATGGTCCAGGTCCATAACGCAGAAACTCAGGGGCTGCTGCTCCCGAAGTGCCCGGGGAATTTCCTGCTCCAGCACTTCGTCCAGCCAGCGGCGATTGTACAGTCCGGTCAGGGGATCGCGGATGGACTCTTCCTTCAGGGCCCGACGCAAGGCCTCGTTGTCGGCAAGCTGCTGCCGCAGGGAATCTTCCACTTCCTTCAGTTCGGTGACATCCCGGAAACCATACACATACCCCTTGACCTGGCTGCGCCGGTTCCTGAGCTCAGTTCGCCGAACGTTCAACTGCCAGGGCCGGCGAGCCTCGTCACCCGGCGGTTGCAGGGTTAACTCCTCCGCCGGTCTGCCCCCCTGAAACATCCCCGGAAGTGCCTCCTGCAAAAGCCTCCCTCTGGACATATCGACCCCGGCCCGCGTGAAAAGAGCCTGCGCCGCCGGATTCTGATCCAGTAGCCGCCCCCGGGTATCGGTGACCAGCACGCCATCCGCCATGCGCTCAAACACCAGGGAGCGAGCGACCGGCATCAGGTCCAGGAAGCCTTCCCGACGAATGTTGAGGGCCATGATCATGGACGCCACCACAAATCCGAACGGACTGAGATCCAGCTTTCCCCAGGACTCTGGCATCCACTGCATGATGGTTACCACATTCAGTATCAGCACCACCATGTTGCCGGCCAGGAACAATAACGCCTGGCGACGGTACTGGGGATTCTGGATGGCAAAGCGGATGAGCAGAAAGTAGGCGATGAACATTACGATGTAGGAGTAAAGCGTATGCAGCCAGAACGCCGGCCCGCCCTTGAACACGCTCTCACCACCTGGCTCAAAGTCCCCCATGAACCACTGGTGGCCGAACCCTTCGGTAAAATTGGCGATCATGCACAGCGTCGGGATTACCGCCACCAATCCGATCAAACGCAGACCAATCCGCTGCCGGTAGCCGGTATACTGCAATACAAAGATGATCAGGGCCGCGGGTAGCACCGAGACCCCCACGAACATCAGGCGGAACCAGAATAGCGGGTCGTTGAACAGGGTCGGAACCACGTCGGGGTGACGGATATGCAGAATCAGCAGGGCGTAGCAGAACGTCCACCAGCTCAGCCCGCCCATCAGCACGGCGATGGCAGGAGCGGTGCGAACGTCCCGCCGTTGCCAGGCAAAGACCATCATACCCAGCGTCACCAGACAGGACACAAACAGTGCCGCGACGAACAGCATTCACCCGCTCCCGAGCTTCATGGCCAAACTGCCAAATGGATTGTTGTTTTTATGTCAAATATGTTGGAAAGTCGTACTCATTTACGAGACGTTACCGATGAAGGTATCGTCAAAAAATAGAGCGCTGGCTCTATTTCAACAGAAACATGTATTATATGTAACAAAAACAATGTCAAAAAAGGTAGTGACGCCAGCGCGTTTAACGCCTTTTTAGTGCCAGAAGTGAGACCTCCGTGGCAGTTACACATTCTCCACTACAGCGCGAACTCCAAAAGACCCGCAAGCGCTCTTCCGGTGCCACTCCGGAAGATGCGTTCTACAAGGCCCGCCGCATCTGGCTCAAGGGAGAGCGGCTTCACCTGGCTGACCTGGCGGAGGAACTGGGCATCGGCCGCGCCACCCTGTTCCGCTGGGTGGGCAACAAGGACCTGCTGCTTGGCGATATCCTCTGGTCACTGTACATGCCCATCCGCAGCTCGATTGTCGCCTCTACCTCGGGCACCGGTGTTGACTATATTGTAGAAGTGTATCGGCGGATTAACATCGAACTGATTACCGCCAAACCCCTGCAGGAATTCGTGAAGCAGGACCCGGAGCATGCCCTGCGGGTACTGACATCGTCAGCCTCCACCATGCATGGCCGGGTGGTGGAGGCCAACACCATCATGATCCAGGATCAGATCGACAAGGGACACCTGGCGAGACCACCAATGCGGGTGGAGAGCCTGTCCTACTTCATGGTCCGGCTGGCCGAATCCTGCCTGTACTCCGATGTCATCCTCGGTCGGGAGCCGAACATCGAGGAAGTGGACGAGGCCTGCCTGGCGGTACGGATACTGCTTGGGGGCAAGCCCTGAAGGCATAGGGCCAGACATCCAACCTGACTGCTACACGGAATTACTGGCGGACATCCCCCTCTCTCCAACGAGGGAGAGGGGGTTTTAGCCAGGACCGACTCCCACCAGGGAATAGGAAGTTATCGCTAGGGATTAATGATCGCCATGGTGATCCGGGATACGCACACCAGCTTGCCGTCCTCGGTCTCGATGCGGATCTCCCAGACCTGGGTGGAACCGCCAATGTGCAGCGGACGGGCGGTACCATGGACCCAGCCGGATCTGACCGAGCGGATATGGTTGGCGTTGATCTCCAGACCCACACCGGCCGTGCCCTCTTTCCTCACGCAATGGTTGGCCGCGACACTCCCAAGCGTTTCCGCCAGCACCACGGAAGCCCCGCCGTGCAGTATGCCAAAGGGCTGCACGGTGCGCTTGTCCACCGGCATACGGGCACTGATAAAGTCGTCGCCCGCTTCCGTAAATTCGATACCCATGTTCTCCACGGCGGTGTTCCTGACCCGCTCCTGCATGCTTTCCACGGTGGGGGTGGTGGTCCAGATACTGCTCACTGAATGGCCCTCTTGTGTTGGGGGGATGGTTGATGGTTATGGGGTCACAACGGAAAACGGGCATCCCCCGGCGGAGAATGCCCGTTTCCGTTAGCCTTCTATATTTACCCCAGGGGGGTTGGCGATTACAACTGAAGCGCACGAACCTCGAGGAATTCCTCCAGGCCCCACTTGCCGAACTCGCGGCCAATGCCGGAGTGGCCGAAGCCGCCAAACGGCGCCAGCGGGTTGAAGGCACCACCGTTCACGAACACCTGACCGGTGCGCAGCTTGCCGGCCACCTTCTTCGCTTTGTCCTGGTCGCCGGAGAAGACAGCGCCGGACAGGCCATAGGGCGTGCCATTGGCGATGCGGATGGCCTCTTCCTCGGTCTCGTAGGGAATCACGCACATGACCGGCCCGAAGATTTCCTCCTGGGCGATACGGCTATCGGGATCCACATTGCCGAACACGGTGGGCTTGACGAAGTAGCCCTTCTCCAGGCCTTCCGGCGCCTCGGCACCACCGGCCACCAGAGTGGCGCCTTCCTCAATGCCCAGCTTGATGTAATCACGGACCTTGTCGCGCTGGTCGGCGGAGGCCAGCGGCCCCAGGCGGGTGTTCTCGTCCAGCGGATCACCCAGTGTCATGGCATTGGCAATGGCACCGGCGATTTCGCAGGCCTGGTCGTGCTGGTCCTTGTGCACCAGCATCCGGGTCAGGGCGGTGCAGGTCTGGCCGCTGTTGAGCAGGCAGTTGGTGAAGGTGCCCTTGACGGAGGCTTCCAGGTCGGCGTCCGGCAGAATCACCGAGGCGGACTTGCCCCCCATCTCCAGGGCGATGCGCTTGAAGTCATCGGCCGCCGCGTGGGCGATCAGGTGACCGGTACGGGTGGAACCGGTGAAGGACACCATGCGCACCTTCGGATGCTTGATCAGGGTGTCGCCCACTTCCTGACCCAGGCCGCAGACAATGTTGAACACACCCTTGGGCAGGTCGGTGCCATCCAGGATCTCCGCCAGGATAAAGGCGGTCTGCGGAGAAACCTCACTGGGCTTGAGCACGATGGTGCAGCCAGCGGCCAGCGCCGGCACCACCTTCAGGATCACCTGGTGCAGCGGGTAGTTCCAGGGGGTGATACAGCCCACCACGCCCACCGGGGCGTACTGCACCTCGGAGTTACCAGACTGCTCGGTAAACGGATAGTCCGGCAGCATTTCCAGGTAGGTCTCGGTGACCTTGATGGGCATCCCCGCCTGGATCATGCCCGCCAGCTTGATGGGCATACCCACTTCCCGGGCCACCGCCTGGGCAATTTCCGGGGCGCGTTTCTGCAGGCCTTCGTGCAACTGTTTGATGACGTTGATGCGCTGCTCCAGCGGGGTTTCGCTCCAGCTTTCGAAAGCGGCATCCGCGGCCGCGATGGCCTGCTCCATGGTGCCCCGGTCAGAGGACGGCACCTTGGCAATGACATCGCCGTTGGTCCCTTCGTGAACGTCAATAGTGTCGCCAGACCACTCGACCCACTGGCCGTTGATGTAGTTCTTGCTCAGGTTGTTCATCGTTGTGCTCCTTATCGGGAGTCGCTTTTGTCAGATATTCAGACCACAGGCGTTATTCGAAAATGATCACGCCACGGGCGTTCTTGCCTTCCAGCATGTCTTCGAACGCCTGCGGTGCCTCGTCAATGCTGTAGGTCTTGGTAATCAGCTCATCCAGCTTCAGGCGGTTGGCCTTGTACAGGTTGAGGATTTTCGGGAAATCGTACTGGGGCCGGGCGGAACCCAGCCAGCTACCCTTGAGGGTACGCTCATCCGCCGGCAGGGCGAAGGTGCTGATGGAGGTCTTGTCCTTCATGTCGGCAACGCCGACCACCACCACGGTACCGGCGCGGCCCAGGGCCTTGTAGGCCTGTTCCACCACCTTGCCGTTGCCGACACATTCAAAGGCGTAGTCTACGCCACCGGCGCTCAGTTTCTTGATGGCCTTGCTGACGTCTTCCACCTCGTTAATGTTGATGGTGTGCGTGGCGCCAAACTCTCTGGCCATCTCCAGTTTCTTCTCATTGGTGTCCACGGCAATGACCATTTCGGCGCCGGCGGTCACACAACCCTGGATGGCATTCAGCCCGACGCCGCCGATACCGAACACCGCGGCGCGGGAGCCTGGCTCCAGGTCCGCGGTATTGAAGACGGCGCCCACGCCGGTAATCACGGCACAACCCACCAGCGCGGCACTGGGCAGGGACACGCCCTCATCAATCTTCACACAGTTGTCTTCGTGCAGGGTGGCATACTCGGCCATGACGCCGCAGGCGCCGAACACGTACAGGTCCTCGCCATCCTTGCCGTGGGTACGAACGGTACCGTCCGGCAGGGTCACCATGGACTTCTTGGCGTTCTCGCACAGCACCGGGCGGCCACGGACGCAGTTGCGGCACTTGCCGCACATGGTGATGAAGGTGCTGACCACGTAATCGCCCTCTTTCAGGTCGGTCACGCCCTCGCCCACATCCACCACCACACCGGCGGCTTCATGGCCAACCACCAGGGGTGGCGGGTACTGGATCTTTCCGGTGGTGGCGGAATGATCACTGTGGCAGACACCACAGGCGGCCACCTTGATGGTGACCTCGCCCCGTTTGGGGGCATCCACAGTGATGGTTTCCACCTGAACAGGCTTGCCCCATTCGCGGCAAACAACAGCTTTCGCCTGACGGCTCATGGTGTATCTCTCCTGATTGATAGGTCCAAAAAAAACGGATCAGAAGCCTTCTGCTTCCATGTCCAGGGCGGAGGCATCCACCTCCCTCAACAATTGCGCCAGCCCCTGGACCCGGGGCAGCTCATAGCGACTGAAGAAATCGCAGGCCCTCAGCTTGCCCTGGTAAAACGCTTCCGGTTGCGGGCCACCATTATCCAGTGCACTGGACGCCACCAGGCCCTGACGCAGCCAGAGCCAGCCCACCACCATATGTCCGAAGGCTTCAAGATACAGGGACGCATTGGCGAGCGCACGCTCGACCTGCCCCTCCTTCCTGATCGCCTGGATTCTGTCGGTCGCCTCGGTCAGCAGACTCACGGTTTCCTCGAGACGACGGGCATTGTCCGCCAGCCGCTCATGGGAGCGGGCCTGTTCTATTGTGGCAGCAATACGACGCAGCAGTTCCTGATAGTACCGGCCCCCGGCCATGGAGATCTTGCGACCAAGCAGGTCCATGCCCTGGATGCCATGGGTACCCTCGTGGATCGGGTTCAGGCGGTTATCCCGGTAGAACTGCTCCACCGGATATTCCCGGGTATAACCATAGCCACCGTGTACCTGAATCGCCAGACTGTTGGCCTCCAGGCAGAACTGGGAGGGCCAGGACTTGATCAGCGGTGTCAGCAGGTCCAGCAGGCCGGCGGCCATGTCACGCTCTTCGTCGGTTTTTGCCACCTTCTTCTCGTCCACCAGCCGCGAACCCTGCAGGGCCAGGGACAGGCCGCCCTCCACGTAGGCTTTCATGGTCAGCAGCATGCGGCGGATATCGGCGTGCTCGATCAGCGGTACCTGGGGCGACTCCGGGTCCTTGTTGCCCACCGGCCGACCCTGGTGGCGTTCCCGGGCGTATTCCAGGGCATGCAGATAACCGGTGTAGCCCAGCATCACCGAGCCCAGGCCCACGCCGATGCGGGCCTCGTTCATCATGTGGAACATGGCCGCCAGCCCGTTATGGGGCTCACCCACCAGGTAGCCAACGGCGCCGTCCTTCTCACCAAAATTGAGCATGGTCGAGGTGGTGCCCCGGTAGCCCATCTTGTGGATCAGTCCGGCCAGGGCCACGTCGTTGCGCTCACCCAGGCTGCCGTCCTCGTTGACCAGGAACTTGGGCACGATAAACAGGGAAATACCCTTCACGCCGGGGGGCGCGTCCGGCAGCCTTGCCAGCACCATGTGGACGATGTTATCGCTCAGCTCATGGTCGCCGGCGGAAATAAAGATCTTGTTGCCCTTGAGGCGATAGCTGCCATCACCGGCCGGTTCCGCCCGGGTACGCAGATCGCCGAGGGAAGACCCCGAATGGGGCTCGGTCAGGCACATGGTGCCGAAGAAGCGCCCGCTGAGCATGGGTTCGGCATAGCGCTGTTTCTGTTCGTCGCTGCCCTGGGTCAGGATCAGGTTCGCCGCCGCGATGGTCAGGCCTGCATAGGCCTGGGTACCCACATTGGCGCCCTTGAGCAGGCCCACGCACATCTGGCCCACGGCACTGGGCAGTTGCATGCCACCCCGCTCGAAATCCTGAGTGGCCGCCAGCAGGCCGGTTTCCTTCAGGACATCCAGCGCCTTTTTGACTTCCGGGCGCATCACCACCCGGCCATCTTCGAAGGTCGGCTCTTCCTCATCCACCGCCCGGGCATGGGGCGCAAATTCCTCCGCCGCCACTTTCAGCGCCAGGTCGAGAGCGGCCTGGAGGGTTTCACGACTGTGGTCTGAGTAACGGTCAAACCGGAGGAAGTCTTCGACCTGATGGAGTTCGAAGAGCTGGAATTCCAGATCCTGGGTGTTGATGATGTTTTGCTGCACTGCTCAATTCCTTACTGATAACAAAAAAGGGGGCGAACTCTCGCCCGCCCCCTCTCTGATCCGCCTGTTTATACCACTTCGAACAGGCCGGCAGCGCCCTGGCCGCCGCCGATGCACATGGTGACCACCACATACTTGGCGCCACGGCGTTTGCCTTCGATCAGCGCATGACCGGTCAGGCGGGAACCGGTGACACCGTAGGGGTGACCCACGGCGATGGAGCCGCCGTTCACGTTCAGCTTCTCCATGGGGATGCCCAGACGATCACGGCAGTAGACCACCTGGGAGGCGAAGGCTTCGTTCAGCTCCCACAGGTCGATGTCGTCCATGGTCAGGCCATTGCGCTCCAGCAGACGCGGGATGGCGAACACCGGGCCGATACCCATCTCGTCCGGCTCGCAGCCGGCCACCGCGAAACCGCGGAAGATACCCATCGGTTCGATGTTGTTCTTTTCAGCGTAGGTGCTGTTCATTACGGTGCACACGGAGGCGCCGTCGGACAGCTGGGAAGCGTTGCCGGCGGTCACGAAGTTACCTTCACCACGGACCGGGTCCAGACCCTGCAGGCCCTCCAGGGTGGTGTTCGGGCGGTTGCACTCGTCCTTGGTCAGGGTAACGTCCTTCTCGCTGACCTCGCCGGTTTCCTTGTCCTTCACCATCATGGTGGTGTCATAAGGCACGATCTCGTCGTCGAACTTGCCGGATTCCTGGCCAGCGGCGGTGCGCTGCTGGGAGATCAGGGCGTACTCGTCCTGGGACTCGCGGCTGACGTTGTAGCGCTGGGCCACGATGTCGGCGGTCTCGATCATGGACAGGTACAGCTCCGGCTTGTTCTTCATCAGCCACTCGTTGGTGGCCTTGAACTGGTTGAGCTTGTCATTCTGCACCAGGGAGATGGACTCAACACCACCGGCCACGATGGCGGGCACCTTCTCGGAGACCACGCGCTGGGAGGCCAGGGCGATGGACTGCAGACCGGAAGAGCAGAAACGGTTGATGGACAGGCCGGCCGTGGTCACCGGCAGGCCGCCACGGATCGCCGCCAGACGGGCCATGTTCTTGCCCTGGGCGCCTTCGTGGAAGGTGGCGCCGAGGATCACGTCCTCGACGATGTTCGGGTCAATACCGGCGCGCTCGACGGCATGCTTGATGACGTGGCCAGCGATATCAACGCTGTGGCTGTTGTTCAGTGCACCCCGGTAGGACTTGCCCAGACCGGTACGGGCGGTGGAGACGATAACTGCATCAGACATGGATGTGTCCTCTTGAAACGGGTTTGCCGCAGGACCCGGGAGGCCCTGCGGCGAATCAATAAAGGCTTACAGGTCGCCGAACTTCTTGCCTTCAGCTACCAGTTTCTCCAGCAGGGCGGATGGCTCCCACTGCTTGCCGCCCACCTCTTTGTGGTACTTCTTCACGGCGTCCAGGATCTTGTCCAGGCCAATCTGGTCGGCCCAGAACATGGGGCCGCCACGGTAGGCCGGGAAACCGTAGCCGTAGATCCAGGTGATATCGATATCCAGGGAACGGTCGGCGATGCCTTCCTCCAGGATCTTGGCGCCTTCGTTGATCATCACGTACATGCAGCGCTCAAGGATTTCCTGGTCGGTCACCTCACGGGGCGTGATGCCCTGCTCCTTGCGGAACTCGGCGATGATCTCGTCCACTTCCGGATCCGGGATCGGCTTGCGGTTGCCTTCCTCGTACTTGTAGGTACCGGCCATGGTCTTCTGACCCAGGCGGCCCTTCTCCACCAGCTTGTCCATCCAGCTCGGCGGTACGTCCTCACCGGCCTTGCGACGCTCCTCCCGGATACTGTGGCCGATGTCGATACCGGCCAGATCGCCCATGGCGAACTGCCCCATGGGGAAGCCAAGATCGGTCAGCACCTTGTCCACCTGCTCCGGCTTTGCACCGTCATCTACCAGGGCCATGGCTTCGGCACCACGCTTGTGCAGCATACGGTTGCCTACGAAGCCGTGGCAGTTGCCGACCAGTACGCCCACTTTCTTGATGCGCTTGGCCAGGTTCATGGCAGTGGCCTTGACGTCGTCGGCGGTTTTCTCACCACGGACGATTTCCAGCAGCTTCATGACGTTGGCCGGGCTGAAGAAGTGCAGGCCGATCACGTCTTCCGGACGCTTGGTGGCGGAGGCGATCTCGTCGATGTCCAGGGTGGAGGTGTTGGAGGCCAGGATGGCACCCGGCTTACACTTCTCATCCAACTGGCTGAAGATGCTCTTCTTGATGTCCATGCGCTCGAACACGGCCTCGATCACCAGGTCGACATCCGCGAAGTCGTCGTAGGTCAGGGTGCCGCTGATCAGGCTCATGCGCTCTTCCACCTGCTCCATGGTCAGGCGGCCTTTCTTGGCGGTGTTCTCGTAGTTCTTGCGGATGATGGCCAGGCCCTTGTCCAGAGCTTCCTGTTTCACTTCCGCAATGGTGACGGGAATACCAACGTTGGCGAAGTTCATGGCGATACCGCCGCCCATGGTACCGGCACCGATAACACCCACTGTCTTGATATCACGGATGGGGGTGTCTTTCGGCAGACCGGGAACCTTGGATACTTCACGCTCAGCGAAGAAGGAATGGATCAGGCCAGCGCGCTGGTCGGATGCCATCAGCTCGCCGAACAGCTCACGCTCACGCTTCATGCCTTCCTCGAACGAGGAGGAAGTGAAGGCGGCTTCCACCGCGTCGGTGCACTTGAAGGGGGCAATCAGACCACGGGCCTTCTTTTTCAGGCCCTCTCGGAACTGGTTGAAGACATCACTGCCCTTCTCGGCTTCCAGCTTGTCGTTCAGTTCGCTGACGCGACGCACCGGCTTGCCTTCGTCAACGACCTTCTGGGCGAAGGCCAGGCCAGCGGCCTTCACGTCTTCGTTTTCGGCCACTTCGTCGACGATGCCCAGCTCAACGGCATTCTTCGCGGCGACGAACTCGCCAGAGGTGATCATTTCCAGGGACTTCTGGGCACCGGCCAGGCGCGGCAGGCGCTGAGTGCCGCCGGCACCGGGCAGCAGGCCCAGCTTCACTTCCGGCAGGCCAACCTTGGCACTGGGCACGGCAACGCGGTAGTGGCAACCCAGGGCCACTTCCAGACCACCACCCAGGGCGGTACCGTGGATCGCAGCGACAACGGGTTTGTCGGAGGCTTCGATGAAGTTGACCACCTCCGGCAGCCCCGGCTCCTGCATGGGCTTGCCGAACTCACGGATGTCTGCACCGGCAATAAAGGTGCGACCGTCACATACGATGAGGAGAGCCTTGGCGTCCGCATCATTACGACCCTGCTCGATGGCGCCCTGGATGCCGGAACGTACGGCGTGGCTCAGCGCGTTCACCGGCGGGTAGTTGACGGTGATAACGCCGATGGCGCCTTCGCGGTTATAGGTTACGACGTCGGACATAGATCCTCCTTGCGCAAACATGGAATGGAGTTTTATTAAGCGAAACAGACCGGAGATTTAATACAAGTTTGCGGAATGTTTCAACCTTGACTGGCTAAATGGCGACCAGAGAGTATCGAGAGAAATGATTGTACGCCTCATGGGGTGGGAGAGGAAAACCATGACAAAAGCCGGCTTTGGCGGGAAATCCAGAACACGATCAGGAGTGAGATTAAGAGAAAGTCGGGAAGAACTTAGGAGGAGGTGTCCCGTCTACCAACTGGTGCCAGAGCCCGAGGCAGGGGGCCTTTCTCCGCTGCAATTCACGGCCCGTCCATGGACCGACCTTGCACCGCACCATCCATGGTGCTGCTCCGAAAGACCCCCTGCCCCGGGCTTCAAACAATGTACTGGCCTACAGCACCAGAAACATCAAGCACTTGCAGTTATTGAAATTCGTCAGCCAGGTGCCTCACACGCCCAGCGATTCAATATCACTCGCCAACATCGCCAGTTGGTGGGCGATGGAACTACGCAGTTTGTCACCGGACACCAGATAGGACGGTGCCGCGCAGGTCAGGGCCATGGTGGTGCCGTCCTGAAGCCGGACGGGGACACCGGCGGCGTTGATGTTGCGGTCCCACTCTCCCAGGGTCAGGCAAAAGCCATGTTCCCGGTAGTCTTCCAGGGCGCGCTCCAGGCCTTCCTTCTTTTCCGGCCAGCCTTCGGGGCCGTACTTCTCGGCCAGGGCTTCCATCAGGATCTTGCGGCCGTCTTCGGTCAGGGATGAGCAGTAGGCACGGCCCGCCGCAGTGGTCGCCATGGGCAGCTTGAGGCCGATTTCCATGCGCAGCAGGGAGGCTTCCGGCGGCATCCGGTTCTCCACATAGATCATGTGCAGACGGTCGCGGCAGGTCAGGCCAACAGACATATTGTTGCGACGGGCAAACTCGTCCATGTAGGGCTTGGCCAGCTGTCGTACCTTGAGGTTGGAGACATAGGCATAACCCAGGGCCAGCACACCGGAACTGAGCTGGTACTTTTCCAGCACCGGGTTGTAGCTGAGGTACCCAAGTTTGGTCAGGGTGTAGGTCATGCGGGAAACCGTGGGCTTGGGCAGGCCAGTCAGCCTGGCGATGTCCTGGTTACCCAGGATAACCGAGCCCTGACTGAACGCCCGCAGCACATCCAGCCCCCGTGAGAGCGCCTCCACGAACTTACGATCTTTCTCCGGCTTGTCCGGTGCATCCGGGGACGCTTCGACCAGATCTGCTTTTGTTTTAGTATTCAAGGTCATAGATTCCCGTGCCTCAATATGCCCCATGGCACCCAACCTCCATATACCGGGCTGGAACGTTGTCCACAGGGCGCCTCCTGTTAGTGTAGTAAAACTGAAAGTCAGAAACCGCGCATTCTACGCACGCTCCCGCATCGCTGCCACGACCGGAGCGAAATTCGCCTCAAGAAACGGGCCAACACTGCCCCTGTTAATGAAACAGGGTATCGCAGAGCAGCCACCTCACCAGTCATGCTGAAACGCACCGCGAAGCGGCGTTTTCGGTATAACGTTCTGCTTTGCGGAACAGCTTAGTTAATTTAGAAACAAGATGCCAACCGCAATTTGGTAACAGAATGCAGACTCCAGAGGAAGACCTTTGCGAGAAAGATTGAAAAATCAGGTAAAACCCCGCATGCCCCGCTCTCTACGACCATCGGGGCGGTTGACTTGATCCGGGAGGATGTTTCATTGTGCAATACAATTTCATCAAAAAAGCCGTAAAAAAGTCACCGGGGCTATTGCATGACAAAAAATTTATTCCTACTATCCGGTGGACTGCTAACTGGAAGGCGTCCTGACTGAAGCGGCCAATGGTAGGCTGCAGTTGGAGCAGAGAACAAAAAAAGCATCACGGAAGTGTGACTCTCATCAGACACACGACAAAAAGTGTTGTCCCAGCCCGCGAAGGCTCTTGCCTTTACCGGATTCTCTGCTAAGACTGTACCTGATCATTTGCCCATAACTGCCTTGATTGGATTGCATTTTGCTCCAGGACAGGCAGGCAGTCGACCAGAACAACCACAGGCTTATGATGGCCTGGCATGAACTGGCCACAGGGATAACAACCGGAGGTTTGAAAAAGCAACAGGGAATAAACACAAGCAAAAACAAGCGCGTAGTAAAGCGTCACTGAGTCCAACAATCGAGTCGATTAGACAAAAATAAGGGTTTAAAACCATGGCACAGAAAAGCAAGATCACTTCTCGCCCGATGACCAAGGCACTGGGCACCGCTTCCATCCTGAGCATGGCAATCGCCGGCGCCAACATGGCGAACGCTATCCAGACTGACTTCGGCGTTACCTACCAAGCCGACACCTTCTACGTAGATGGCGATGCATACGGCGACGACGGCTCCGGCAACGGCCTGGCCAACCTGCTGCGCCTCAAGGCTGATTTCAAAGACGAAAACACCGGTGTTTCGTTGCACACCAGCCTCCAGCTCGCTGGTGACACATGGACCGGTGATACCCGTGAAGAAGGTGGCCTCGGCTACAACAACCAGGGCAACGAGCGTGTAACTCTGGACACTGGCTACGTTCAGATTCCCATTGCCGGGAACCTGCTGCGTGTCGGTCGCCAGTCCGCCAACTGGAACAACTGCTTCCTGACCTGTGATGACCGTCGTGACCGTATCAGCATGCTGGCACCCACCAGCATCGGCACCTGGGTTGTCCTGTATGACCGTCGTCAAGATGACATCGCTACCAATGGCATTCAGGCCAGCACAGACAGCGGGGACATGTTTACCGGCGGCTTGATCACTCGCGTGAGTGATATGAATGTTGGCCTGCTGTATGTTCACTTTTTCAAGAACTCACAGGCTTCCACTTACTCGTTCCAGAACGTTCACATCTTCTCTCCATACATCAGTGGCGCAGTGACCGACGGTGTTAATTTTGCCACTGGCTTGAACTACGTTTGGGGTAACGATAACGGCGACGGCAACTCACCGTTTGGTGATGGAACTCTTGCCGGCCTGGACGTTGAAGATGGCTGGTCCGGTTATGCCCGTCTGCACGGCGATGCCGGCATGCTGGACTGGGGTGTTCAGTACGTAGGTACACTTGATGGTGGTCTGGTCGACCCCGGCTTCGACACCTACTCCAGTGTCCTGAACAGTAACCCTGCTTCTACTCAGAATCCGACCAGCCTCGTCAGTATGGGCCGTGCTCTGGGTATCCAGGAATATGACGAGCACCTGCTGATCGGTAAGCTGGGCTTCAACGTCACTCCTAAACTGAAGCTCACCGGCGCAGTCGGCTGGTTCAGCGCCGACAATGGCCAGCTTGACGTAGATGATACCTCAATGATCTACGACCTGAGCGCGAACTATCAGATCAACGACGCCGTTAGCACTGTTGCTTCTCTGGGTGTAATGACAGAGAACGAAGCAATGCTCGGAATTAGCGGTAATGGCAACACCCTGATGGGTGTAGGCACTCCCAGCAACTTTGCTGATGAGGACCTGATGGCCGCTAACGTAGGTCTGCGCGTCAAGTTCTAAAGCTTGAGTATAATCAGGTAATTTAGCGACCCTCGGGCGGGTCAGGGCATTGCCCTGACCCGCCCTTTTTGTTTCTATTGTGACTCCTGAAGTCCGCTTACCATCTCTTCCAAAGGTTCTCCGAAATGGATAAGAAGTACAGCACGTTATCCACTCTACTGGTCGCCAGCCTTCTTGTGGGTGGATGCGTCTCCTCCGATCAGGCCCAAAAACAGATTGAAACCGCTGACTCGGAAGCCGGTCTCAATATGCCCGAAAATGAATGGGAAACGCCTTTCTGGGAACGGGGCGGTGGGGCACCCGCAACCGATGCGCCCAGGGAAGTGTCCTCATCATCCGTTGAAGCGGTCCCCGCCCAAGGCCAGTTGCGTACCAACCTGGCGGTTGTTGGCGCCTCGGACGCCCTGTTCCGGGAGATGGACAACAACGCCGCAGATTACGGCTTCAGGCTGGTTCCCCGCTCGGAATTGCGGGATGCGGTCGCCAACACACCGGCCTGCCAGGATACCACTACCGAAGCCTGCGCCGAGGCCCTGGCTGCCTACCCAGGCGCGCGCCTGGTGATCACCGTCAATAATGACGATTCCGTGACCGTCGTGGACGCCGCCAGTGGTGCCCGCTGGACGGAAGCCGCACTGACCTCCGGCAAGCGTGGGGATGAACTGCTGGACATAGCCTCCCAGCGGTCTGACATTGCACCCTGGGCGATGAAAGCCTTCCAGGCAGATGACGGGCGTCTCTACCTGTCTGCTGGCCGGGCCAACGGCCTGGAAGCGGGTGACGAACTGGCTGTACACGAACCCGGCACCCTGGTGCGGGCCCCCAACGGTCAGCCGATCACCTGGCGTGTCGGTGAAAGGGTTGGCACCGTCCGCGTCGCCGAACTGTTCGGCAGCGACCTGGCATCACTGACCCCGGTGGAAGGTCAGCGCCTGAGCCCGCAGCATGATCTTATCCTGGTGGAAGACTGACACCAGCACCCCATGTCCGCCCACTCCCTGAGAGGGCGGACAATTCCACGCGATCACCTTCGAGCATGCCAGTCAGCGGACCGACATTCCGGACTTTTCCTTCGAGCAGGTTGCCGCCTGACTGCCGCCACCCGCTTAACCTGGCGGTTCAGGCAACCGCCTCCCGCCACAACCACTTCCGGTGCCACTCGGCATTCCCGAACTGCAGTTCAATACTGCTCAGCCGCTTGAAGTAGTGGCCGATATCCAGCTCATCGGTCATGCCGATACCGCCATGCAGTTGCACCGCCTGCTGACCGACGTAGCGTGCGGCCGGCCCAAGCCGGGCCTTGAGCTTTGAGGCCATCACCAGGCGCTGTCCCGGATCGGCTGATGGCCAGCGTGTAGCGGTCTGGGTGAGCAGGTTGGCCACGCTGGTAGCCTCGATGTACATATCCGCCATGCGGTGCTGGAGCACCTGGAACTCGGCCAGGGCGACGCCGAACTGTTTTCGGGTCTGGGTGTAGGCCACCGTTTTCCTGACCAGGGTTTCCATGATGCCCACGGCCTCCGCCGCCAGCATCAGGATGCCCTCGGCATGGGCCTGGCGCACCAGGGAGCCCGCAGTACCCGGCACGGTCAATTGCTGGGCATGACTCACCGTTACGCCATTGAAGGCCAGGTTCGCGCCCTGATGGCCATCCATCATGGGGTAGTCGGTAATCTCCAGGCCCGGGGTATCCTGGGGCATCAGGAAGAGTTCAACGCCCGTCTCTTCCGTGTCACCGCCGTTGCTGCGGGCGGACACCACCACATGGCTGGCCGACCGGCTGTAGGGCACCGCCACCTTCTCTCCACTAAGCCGGTAACCCGTACCATCCGGTTCCGCCACCACGGCTACCGCCAGCGGGTTGCCACGGCCCTGCGCGCCCTCGCTGGCGAAAATCACCTGACTGTCGCCGGCGATAACACCGGCCAGAAGCTGCTGACGGTCATCGCCCTGCTCCGCCAGTGCCAGTATACGTGCGGCGTTTACAACCCCCAGGTAGGGTTCGGTGACCAGCCCCTGGCCGAACCCTTTCATAACACTGATGGTATCGGGAATGTCTCCACCAAGGCCGCCCTGATCTTCGGCAAACGGAATGCCCAGCCAGCCCATGTCGGCGAAGGTGCGCCAGTGGTCCGGCGACTGTCCCTGGTTTTGCTTCAGGTTATGGCGACGGTCTTCAAAGCTGTACTCGGTGCGGATAAAGCGCTCGACGCTGTCCGTCAGCATCGCCCGGGTTTCCCGGTTCAGGGTGCTCATGCTCCGTTTCCTTACCGCAACAGGGATTTGGCGATGATGTTTCGCTGGATTTCGTTGCTGCCACCGAAGATGGAGGCAGCCCGGTTGTTCAGATATTTCGGCATCAACGTCAGCAGGTCGTCGTCACCAATAGGTTCCACGCCACTACCCACCGTCAGGGCCGCCAACTGAAGTGCCAGGGACGGCGTACCCGCCACATCGATGCCCAGCTCGGTGATCCGCTGCAGGGTTTCCATGGAGGTGATCTTGATCATGGAACTCATGGGCCCGGACTGGGGCGAGCCCTTTTCCATATCGGCGAACGCCTCCTCGGTGGCCTCCAGGGTGTCCACCTCCAGGCTCAGGCGGATAAACCGGTCATGGAACACGGGATCCTCTGCCAGTACGCCGCCAAAGCCGTCGCCGGTGCGGCCCGCCAGACGTCGGATCAGCGCAAGCTCGTGGCGGAAGGTGGTGGCGAAGGAGGTACCGCCGCCGCGCTCATGTTCCAGCAGGTACTTGGCCACGGACCAGCCGTCGTTCTCCTCGCCAAGACAACAGTCCACCGGTACGCGGACATCGGTGAAGAACACATCACACTGCTCAGGTACCCCGTCCAGCCCGATAATGGGGCGTATCTCAATGCCGGGGTCGGTCAGGTCCTCGATCAGGAAAAAGCTGATGCCCTGCTGGGGTTTGCCGGCCCCGCCGGTGCGCACCAGCAGGAACAGGCGATTGGCATGGTGGGCATAGGTGGTCCAGGTCTTGGAGCCATTGATCACGTAGTGGTCGCCATCCCGCACGGCCCGGCATTTCAGGGACGCCAGGTCGGAGCCGGCATTGGGCTCGGAGTAGCCCTGGGCCCAGAAATCCTCGCCGGACAGGATGCCCGGCAGGTGTTTCCGCTTCTGCTCGTTGGTGCCGTAGTGGATGATCGCCGGCCCCACCATGGAAATGCCCTGGGGCAACAGCAGGGGCACCCCCGCCCGCCGGCACTCCTCCTCGAAAATAAGCTGCCGGGGAACATCCCAGCCGGTACCACCGTATTCCTCCGGCCAGCGGATGGCGGACCAGCCCTGGCTGTGGAGGATACGATGCCATTTCATTACCGCGTCGAACGGCGGGAAGAAACTGGTGGTCTTGCGGCCCGCTTCCAGAACCTCATCATCGGCATTCTGTTTGATGAAGGCTCGGACCTGGTGGCGGAAGGCGGCGAGTTCTGCCGGGTCTTTGGTGATCATGGGGGCCTCAGCTCTACAACGCGTAGCTACTCACATCCACTTTGGAATACAGTTCTTCCCAGTAAATCTCCGCCAATGCGTCTGCGCTGTCAACGTCGCGAACCAGCTCGGACCACTTTGCCAGCAATTCGCGGAATTTGGCCACTTTTTCATCCGCTGTTTCAACACCGTGACGCTCCGTATAGTTCGAGGCGATACGGGAGATGTCAGACCTGATGAATGCCTGTGTAGCCTGCAGAAGCTGCTCTGACGGCTCATGCACCGCGATATCCCGGCTGTCGGCCGCGGCCACTTCCCGGGCCGCGCCCACGTGATAGTCCATACTGACACGGGCGGCACCAATGGCCGACGCATGCAGGACGTTCCTGCGCTGATCTTCGGTCAGCCCTTTCCAGACGTCCCGGTTGATATTGTTGAAGGCCGTCGCTCCGTAGACACCACCGGGAACCCCTGGTGTGAGGTCCGTCACCACTTCCTTGATCTTGAAGATGTCCATATCGATCCCGGATGAGATCGTGCAGTCCAGGACGCCCTGGTTCAGCGCTTCGTACTGGTCACTCACCGACATGGTCACCGGGGTACCACCAAGGTGCTCCACCCAGCGGGCCCAGTGGGGACCGGAGGTGCGGATTCGCTTGCCTTTCAGTTGCTCCAGGTTCGCCACCGGCTTGTTGCATTGCAGCATGTAGTTGTCACTGGCCGAGGCGCTGGTAAATACCTGGTTCTGGGCGGAGAACTCATCCACGCATTCGTCACAGTAGTTGAATACGAAATCAGCCAGGGCCCCCATGAACGCCAGCCCGGCGGTGCTGTCCTGCACATCGTCCAGCTTCACCAGCATGCTCAGTTCCGCTGCCAGGTTGGACACCGGAAACTCCTTCGGATAGTAGGACATCAGCACAAAGCCGGAATCCGCCATGCCATCACGGATGCCTGGGGAGGTTTCCGAAAAACTCAGCAGGGAGCTGGCATAGACCTTGGCGTCCATCTCGCCACCGGACAGTTCTTCCAGCGCACCGGCAAACGTCTCCGCGCCGTTGGCGCCGATGGTATTGGGAGGATAACCGGTGGCGTGGGTGATGGTTTCAGCATTGGCTCCGGCGGTGAACAGCAGACTGCCCAGCACCACGGGTGCCGCAAGCGATGTAACGGTCTTCAGGAATGTCATGTGAACCTCCAGGTTCGGACCGGGTGTCGACGGTCATGCCGCACCCGGATTATTGTTGGCGTTGTCTCAGGACTCTAAGGCCACGGCCCGTTTGGGGGCGTCGTCGCTTACGACGATTTGGTCCCGGCTTCCCTGGCTATCCGATGTTGCGTCCCCGGCCCTTCCAATGCTCTTCCTTCAATTTGAATTTCAGCAACTTGCCGGCGCCGGACATGGGCAGTTCCTCACGCACCTCGTAGCTGCGGGGGCACTTGTAGCCGGCAATGTGTTCCTTGCAGAAGTTGGTCACGGCGGCCTCGTCCAGTTCCCGGCCATCCTTGAGCACCACCACGGCGTGCACCCGTTCACCCCATTTCTCGTCCGGCACGCCGATCACCGCACACTGGGCGATTTCCGGGCATTGCAGCAGCACGTCCTCCACCTCCACGGAGTAGACGTTCTCGCCGCCGGTGACGATCATGTCCTTGATCCGGTCCACCAGGAATACATAGCCGTCGTCATCCATATAGCCGGCATCGCCGGTGTGCATCCAGCCGTCGCGGATGGCCTCCCGGGTCTGTTGTTCCTTGTTCCAGTAGCCCTGCATGACCATCGGGCCACGGGCGCAGATCTCGCCCACCTGGCCACGCTTTACCTCGTTGTCCATGGGGTCGACGATGCGGATCTCGGCAATATGAGTGGGACTGCCGGCGGTCATCAGCTTGTCGTGCCGGGCGGGATCGGCGTGCACTTCTGGCAGCAGCATGGTGACCGTGGGGGACAGCTCGGTCATGCCGTACATCTGCAGGAAGTCGGCGTTCGGCAGCTTGTCCATGGCCCGCTTGAGCAGGGTGCTGTCCATGGGCGACGCCCCGTAGATCAGGCAGCGCAGGGAGCTGGTGTCGTGGTTGTCGAACCCGGGATGGTCCAGCACCGCCCGCAGCATGGTGGGCACCAGGAAGGTTTCCTTCACGTTTTCCCGTGAGATGGCTTCAATCACCGGCAGCGGTTCGAACCGGGGCAGGATCACATGGGTACCGCCCCGGATGGCCAGTTGCACGATCAGGCCGATGCCCGCCACGTGGAAGAACGGAGCCGAATGCAGACCCACGATACGATCGCGGCGGCAGGCCGGGATCACCGTGCTCAGGGCGCTGAGGTAGAGGTTGCCGTGGCTGAGCATGACACCCTTGGGTTTGCCGGTGGTGCCGCCGGTATAGAGGATGCCCGCCAGGTCGTCGCCATGGCGTTCGGCGTCGGCCACCGGGCTGGCATTGTCCATCAGGGCCCCCAGTTCCTCGGTGCCCGCCGGCGCCTGCCCTTCTCCCATATACACCACGGTATGCAGGGAGGCGGACTTTTCACGGATGGTGGGCACCAGCGGCGCAAACTCGTCATCCACAAACAGGATGCGGGTGTCGCAGTCGTCCAGGGAATAGGCAATCTCCGGGGCACTCCAGCGGATATTGACCGTGTTGAACACACCACCACCCCACAGCGCCGCGAACACGGTTTCCATGTAGCGGTCCGAATTCAGGCCCAGGATACCCACACGGTCTCCCTCCCCCATGCCCAGTGTCTGCATCACGCCGGCCAGGCGGGCGATCCGGTCACAGAGCTGGGCCCAGGTCTGGCGTCGGTCACCGAACACCACAGCTTCGTCGTTGGGGTATTCGCGAACAGCCTTGTGGAGGAATTGGGTCAGGTACATGGGTGAACTCTCTTGCGATTGTTGTTGGATGATGGCATCGATTATGTCGACGGGCAGGGATCAGGGGCGTCGTCGGTAGCGACGAGATTGGGGAAGCCTTACGCCTTCCACTTGTTCGGCCCCAGATACCCAAACAGGAACGCCCCCACCTTGCGCTTCTGGATTTCCTCGGAGCCTTCGGTAATCCGGTAACGGCGATGATGTCGATAGATGTGTTCGAACGGCTTATGGCGGGAATAACCGATGCCGCCATGCACCTGCATGGCCTGGTCTGCGGCCTCGCAGCACAGGCGGTTGGCCCAGTAGTTACACATGGCCACCTTGTCGGAGATCTGGTTGGCCACTTCCGGCTTGGACATCTGGTCCATCTCCCAGGCGGTCTTTCGGATCAGCAGACGCAGCATTTCCACCTGGGTGGCCAACTCCACCATGGGAAACTGGATGCCCTGGTTCCGGGCCAGTTCCTGGCCGAAAGGCTTGCGCTGACGGGCGTACTTCACGCTCTCGCGGATACAGAAGTCCGCCGCCCCCAGGCTGGACGCCGCCTGGCGGATGCGGTTCTCGTGGACGAAATGCTGGGCGATGGCCAGGCCGCCGTCCATGGGTCCGAACACCGCCGAGTCCGGCACCCACACATTGGTAAAGCTGACCCGGGGATGGTCCGTGGGCATGTTGAAGGTCCAGAGGTATTCCTCCACCTTCACCCCCGGCGTATCGGAGGGCACGATCAGGGCCGTGATCCCCCTGGCGTCGCCATCGTTACCACTGGTCCGCACAAAGGTCACGCAGTGGGTGGCGGTGTGCATGCCGGTGGTCCACATCTTCTCGCCGTTGATCAGCCAGCCATCGACGCCATCCCGCTGTTCCGGGACCGCCCGGGTCTCCATATGGGTGGCGTCGGAGCCGTGGTCCGGTTCGGTGAGACCGAAGGCCAGCTGGTACTCCTCGTTGAGCATACGGTCCACGAATTCGCTGTACTGGTCGCGGCTCCCGAAATCCCGGAACAGCAGCACGAAGGGGTTGTTGGCGACAATGGAGTGCTCGTTCTGCAGGTCGTTGTGCAGGCCCAGGCCCCTGGCCGCCAGGTGTTCGCGGATTACGGTCATGGCCAGGTTGGAGCCGTCCTTGCCGCCAAACTCGGAGGGTAACGGGAAGCGCAGGTGCCCTGCGTCGTCGGCCAGCCGGCGCACCTCCTTGAGCAGCGCTTCCCATTCCTTCCGGGGCAGGCCGCCGCCTTCAAAGTCGGTACGGGCCCATTCCCGGCGGTGATCGAAGAAGCGGATGTTGTCGTCTTTCTGCTCCAGGGGTTTGATCGTGCTCTCAATGAAAGCGTCCAGCTCGGCAAGGTAATCGGTCAGTTCTTGTGGCAGGTTGAAATCCATGCTCTGTCTCCAGGATCGGGTCGTAAACAATCAGGAATGGGGCCGGGTGGAGCCGGCGCAGAATGCCTCCCACTCCTCACGGGCCCGCTGGTTTCCGGAATAACGGGGCTGGTCCACCGCCAGTTTGGCGAGGGTGGTCAGCCACAGGTGATCACGCAATTGGGGGTCGCCGGCACCCAGGTGGCCGTCGGCAATCAGCCGGCACAGCTCCGCGGTCTGGCCCGCCAGGGTGCCTTTCTTGCCGGTGAGCTGGTACAGGCGCTCCCGCTCATCGTGGGTACTATCGGCGGACGCCTGCTCCAGGTGTCGACGCACCATGGCCAGTGCATTAGCGGCCACCCGGGCACGAAAACCGCCGGCGGCGTCCAGTTGCGGCATCACCTCTTCTTTCAGGAATGCCTCGACCGAGGCCAGCAGCGTGGTGTTGTCTGGCAGATCCTGCATGGGACAATCTCCGTTCAGGGGATCAGGGGCACCAGCTCGCGGAGCAGGTCCACTTCGGTTTCCGAGGCCCGGCGACCGATGGCGCCCCGCTCCGGCGAGGTGTCGTGGCCGCCCACGAAGGACGCCGCCATGCCCTGGCACATCACTCCCCAGCGCAGGGTGCCGAGGATTTCCCAGAAGCGGACCCGGTCCGGGTCGGGGCGATCACCGCTGGCGGCTTCATAGCCGTCGAACAATTGCTCGCGGGCGCCAAAGCCACCCACGGGCAGGTCGATATGGCCGAAGCGCCAGGAGTTCACGCACATCCAACCCAGGTCTGCCATGGGGTCTCCCAGGCACGCCAGCTCCCAGTCCAGCACCGACACCAGGCCGCCCTCATCCACCATCAGGTTGCCGTGGCGGAAGTCGCCATGGACCAGGGCCAGTTTTTCCGGGGCTGCTGGCAAGTGATCTTTTAGCCAGCGGAAAGCCAGTTCGAATACGGGCCGGGGCTCACCATGGCCCTGGTACTCCCGGTAGAGCTGATCCACCACGCCCTCCGGTGTGGTAGCCGGCAGAAAATCCAGGCCCGACACATCCAGTCGATGGATAGCCGACAGCACCTCACCGCACTGTCCGGCCAGCCTGCTGCGGGCATCGGCATACCGCTCGTCCCGCAGGATCTTCGGCGGCAGCGTTTCCCCTTCCAGCCGGGCCATCAGGTAACCAATGCCCAGGCCATCGTCCGGTTCAAGGATCTGGTGAACCCCCGGTACTGGCACGCCGCCCTCACCGGCCCGGATCACCAGCCGTGCCTCGTCGTCCAGTGCCAGCGTGCCTGTGGCATCCCGGTTCCAGTCGCTGGTCTGGCGGAGCACCATGGGGTGGCGTTTACCGTCCGCCACCACATCCAGCGACCACATCTGCTGGTTGGCCCCGCCGGTGAGCCGTGTCAGACCCTCAACGGAGGCATCGGGGAAGACACGCCGGACCACCCCGGCCAGTTTTTCTTCCATCCCGGTCTCGCCGACGGGCGTCCGGCTCTCGCGTGCGGGTTCAGCCATGGCGGTATTCCTCCCGGTAAGGGTGACTGATGACCAGTGTCGGTCCGGGCAATGGTGTCACTTGCTGCGGTTCTTGAAGCGAGCGATGGCCTGTCTGGATTCCTCGCTGTTCAGGCAATGCTTCTGGGCGATGGCCTCAGCCTTGAACACCTCGTCGTAGGAGGCTGTGGCCGCCATCCGAAGCAGCTGTTTGGCTTCGGCAGTGGCCAGTGCAGACCGTTCGCAGAGGGTGGCGGCGATGTCCGCGGCAGTCTGCTCCACCTGTTCCTGGGGCACCACGGCGCGGGCTATTCCCAGATCCAGGCATTCCCGGGCGCTGATACTGCCCCCCTCGGTGACCAGGGCGAACGCCCGGTGATAGCCCAGGGTCTGGAACAGCAGCCAGGTGGCACCGCCGTCCGGAACCAGTCCGATATGGCTGAAGGCCATGTAGATGCGGGCCTCCTCCGCCATCACCACCTGGTCACAACTCATCAGCACCGAGGCACCGACACCCGCGGCGACCCCAGGTGCCACGCCAATCACCGGCTTGGGCATGGAGCGGATGGTGTCCAGGATGGGGTGGTATTCCTCCATCAACTGCTGGGTTACATCAGACTTGTCCGGACTGTTCTCCTCCATCAGGTCGGCCCCGGCACTGAAGGCGCGACCATTGGCCGCCAGTACCACCACGTTGATGTTGTTATCGTCAGCCGCCTGTTTCAGCGCAGCAGTCAGGTCCCGGCGCAAGGCATCATTGAAGGCATTGAGTGAATCAGGGCGGTTCATGCGGATCCAGGCCACGGCATCCCGGGCGTGGTATTCGACAGCGGTGTCATCGCTCATGGGGGGGCTCCTTGTTTTTCTTCATCGTGGTCCGACGGGGCCACCGGGGCATCGTCCGAATCGACGAATCCGGTGATGGCGGTGTTTTCGTCGCATCGGACGATGCCCCGGAACAACCGGATGCCGCAGCCTTAAGGCATTCAAGACAAGGAGACACCATGAGCCAGTTCGAAACCATTACCCTCGATATCAGCGGCGGCATCGCCACCATTACCCTCAATCGCCCGGATCGGATGAACGCCTTCACCCTGACCATGATGGAGGAGTTGATTACCGCCTTCGATCACACCGACGCCAACGATGACGTCAGGGCGGTAATCGTCACCGGTGCCGGCAAGGCGTTCTGCGCCGGTGCGGACCTGTCCGGTGGCGGCGAGACCTTTGACTACAAGGCCCAGTCCGGCAACGCTCCGGACCCGCTGGCCAATGGCGTCAACCGGGACGGCGGCGGCATGGTGTCGCTGCGCATCTTCCGCAGCCTGAAACCGGTGATCGGCGCCATCAACGGCGCCGCCGTGGGGGTGGGTGCCACCATGTCGCTGGCCATGGATATGCGACTGGCGTCCGAAAAAGCCCGTTACGGCTTCGTGTTCGCCCGCCGGGGCATCGTGCCGGAGGCCGCCTCGTCCTGGTTTATCTCCCGGGCGGTGGGCCTGTCCACGGCCCTGGAATGGTGTATGAGCGGTCGCCTGATCAATGCCGATGAACTGGAGAAACGGGGCCTGATACGCTCGGTACACGCGCCGGATGATCTGTACCCCGCCGCTGTGGCCCTGGCCCGGGAAATCGCCGACAACACCGCACCGGTCTCCGTCGCCATGACCCGGCAGATGCTGTGGCGCATGGCCGGTGCCAGCCACCCCATGGAGGCCCACCAACTGGACAGCCGGGCGATTCAGGCCCGGGGCGCGTCGGCAGATGCGAAGGAGGGTGTGGAGTCATTCCTGGAGAAGCGGGCGGCGGAATATCCCAACCGGGTGTCCACCGATATGCCGACGTTCTTTGAGTGGCAGGGGGAGCCAAAGTTCAAATAGCCCCCCGCGGAGATAAGGGGCCTGAAAAGCCCCTCTCCCTTGACGGGAGAGGGTTGGGGAGAGAGTGGAGAGGTCGACTGCCAGGTCGGATCTCCGGCGCCCGTTGGGCGCTACCCCTCTCCCTGGCCCTCTCCCTCAAGGGGAGAGGGGATGGGATACTCACACTTCATGCCCTGGATTCAGACATAAAAAACCGGAGCGCCCATAACAGGCCTCCGGTGACAGTATGGTGGCTGTCTATCGCCTCCGCTCGAGGTTCGCTACAGGAGAAACTTCAGGGTTCGTCGGATACCTTGACCATCAGCTTGCCGTCATTGCCGCCGCTGAACAGCAGCGACAGCCCGTCAAGGGCATTGTCCAGGCCGTCCACCACGTGGTTTTTCCACTGGAGCTGGTCCTGGCTGACCCAGCCAGTCAACGCCTCCAGGGCCTCCGGGAACCGTTTCTGGTAATCCAGCACGATAAAGCCCTTCACCGTCAGACGCTTCATCAGCACCCGACCGAAATCCCTCGGCCCGGGCATCACGCCTTCATCGTTGTACCGGGAAATCATGCCGCACAGGGACAGGCGACCATTGAGATTGAGCCGATTGTAGACCGCGTCCATGATATCGCCGCCCACGTTCTCGAACTGGATGTCCACGCCATCCGGACACAACCGGTCCAGGGCCGCCGGCACATCGTCATTGCGGTAGTCGATGGCGCCATCAAAGCCCAGTTCCTCGGTCAGCCAGCGGCACTTCTCCGGACCGCCGGCAATACCCACTACCCGGCAACCCTTGAACTTGCCAATCTGGCCGACGATGGACCCCACCGCCCCGGCGGCGGCCGAGACCACCAGGGTCTCCCCCGGCTGGGGCTGGCCAATGTCCAAAAAGCCAAAATAGGCGGTGATGCCGGTGGATCCCAGCACAGACATATAGGCAGACAGGGGAATATCCGGATGCCGGTCCACCGGCCGCACCATTTTCCCGTCAGCAACGGTGTAGGCTTCCCAGCCGCCTACCATGGGTTTGACGATATCCCCGGGGCTGAATCGATCCGAGCGGGACTGTTCCACCACACCCAGGGTGCCGCCACGCATCACGTCACCCACCTGCACCGGTGGCAGGTACTGCTCACGGTCGCTCATCCACAGGCGATGGGTGGGATCCAGGGACAGGTAGACGTTGCGGACCAGAACCTGATTGTCCTGCAGGTCAGGCACCGGTTCGGTCACCAGTTCCAGGTGGTCGGCGGTGATATCCGCTTCAGGCCGCTTGCGGAGTATCCACCGGCGGTTCTGTGGTTGGTTTGCCATGTCAGGGTCCTGTTTCTTTTTATCAGTGGAAACAGTTTGGCACCTATGTAGTTTTTTGCCATCGTCTGTTACGACGAATGTTGGCAACGGGCTGCCACAGGCAGGGACCTTACAACAGGTACACCGTAGGCAACTCCCAGGTATGGGACACTCCGGGGGCGGGGAGGTCTTTCAGAGCAGTGACATGGATGCCACGGAAGCGTTGGGGTGGCAGGACGCCCCTCCAACGCGGCGGCGAAAGACCTCCCCGCCCCCGGGGTGTCTTCCACCGCGACCCCAATCAACCTCATGCCTGCGTCACAGGCTCGGCCTCAGGCCCGGAGGGCGGCGACTGGCGATTGCGCCGCCGCAACGACCAGATCCGCAATTGCCCAACCACCCCGGCGGGGAAGAAGTACACACTGAGCACGAACAGCACCCCGAACCACAGCAGCCAGTGATCCTCTCCCAGCAGGTTCTCCACCAGCGGGATACCGGCGGTGTACTGCCCCACCCAGCCCAGCAGGTCCTGGAGATAGTTCTGGGCCAGGATAAACAGCGTGCTGCCAACAATGGCCCCGTACAGCGTACCCATGCCACCAATCACACACATCAGCAGGATGAACACCATCAACTCGAAGTTCAGGGTGTTCTCCGGGTTCACATAACGGTTGATCAGGGCAAAGGCGGCACCGGCCAGGGTGGCCACCAGGGCCGCCAGGATCACCACCGCGGTGCGGTAGACCACGGTACGGTAGCCCAGGGCCTCGGCCCGGAACTCGTTCTCCCGGATCGCCTGCAGCACCCGGCCAAACGGTGAGTTCACCAGCCGCAGCAGGAACAGGAACACCCCGGTGGCCATCAGCACCAGCACGTAGTACATGATATTGCGGCCGTTGAAGCGCATCTCGAACAGCGAGTCCTGCCATACCTGCCCCAGGTTCCAGGGCTGGGTCAGCAGGCCCTTGAGCAGCGTGGGCAGATCGATCCCCGGAAGCGGTTTCTCGAAGGGCCGGAACGCCGGCCCCAGTTCCCGGGGCACGCGGACACGCATGCCATCCTCACCGCCGGTGATGTGATAAAGCTGGGTCACCAGACTGAGGAAGGCAAAGGCCACCGCCAGGGTCACCAGGGCGAAGAAAATCGCCTTCACCCGTAGCGACAACAGGCCCAGCAGCAGCGACAGCAGGAAACTCACCACCAGTGCGCCCAACAGACCCACGCCGATGGCGCCAAAGCTGTCACCCATGCCCTCAATGGCCATGGCGACACCATAGGCGCCGATGCCGAAGAACATGGTGTGGGCGAAGGACACGATGTGGGTGTAGCCCAGCATCAGGTCATAGGCGGCCACCACCATGATGAACACGCAGATCATGGCCAGGGTGGTGAAGGCACGGATACCGTCAAACAGGAACGGCCCCAGTACCAGACAGGTGACGATGATCAGCAGCAGCGCGGTCAGCGGGCGGCTGCGGGGATAATCGCCGGACAAGATTCGGTTCAGCATACTCATCTCCTTAAACCTTGATCACCGGGATCAGCCCCTGGGGCCGCCACATGAGCACCCCGACCATCAGCCCAACCGTGGCCACCGCCGCCAGCCGGGGCTCCACAAAGCCGATGTAGAGGTTGATCAGCCCCACCAGCAGGGCACCGTAGAAACAGCCACGAATGGAACCCAGCCCACCGAGGATGATCACCACGATCACCGAGATCATCATCTCGTCGCCCATATGGGGCGTCAGCAGCTCCTTGTACATGCCCCACATCACACCGCCGAGACCGGCCAGAGCCGAACCGGCGACGAACACGCCCAGGAACAGCAGGTGGATGCGGTAGCCCTGGATCTCCACCATCTCGCGGCTCTCCACACCGGCGCGGATCAGGATGCCGATACGGGTGCGGTCGATGACCCACAGCATGGCGGCGTAGATGGCCAGCCCCAGCACCACCGCCAGCAGGCGGTATTTCTCCAGCACGATGCCGCCGATCAGCGGCAGGAACTCCGGCACGAAGAAGGCGCCACTCAGGGACTCGGGACGGGTAACGGGGATCTCGTTGGGCCCCCAGATCACCTCGATCAGTTGCATCAGGATGATGGAGCCGCCCACGGTCACCAGGATCTGCTTGAGGTGGTCGCCGTAAACCGGCTTGATCACCAGCTTCTCGAACACCAGCCCCACCACGCCGGCCACCAGGGCCGCAAACAGCAGGGCAGGAACGATGGCCACCAGGTTGGTGAGTAACGATGGCGCGTCGGTGAAGCCGTCCAGCCAGAAGGCCAGCACGGTGCCGCCGGCAAAGGCACCCAGGGAGATAAACGCCCCGTGGGCCAGATTGAGTACACTCATCAGCCCGAACGTCAGGGTCATGCCGGAGGCCATCAGGAACAGCATGGCGCCCATGGCCACCCCGCTGATGGTCAGCACCAGCCAGGTCTGGAAATCGATAACCGCGACAGACACCAACAGCATGATTCCCAGCAGAAAGAGGTGAGCCTGGTTGTCACGACATTCCGCCAGCCACTTGAGCGGACTGCGACGTTGCCGGACAGAGTCGGAACCGGCATCGGACATCGGCATGGCAGTGGTCTCCTCGCTCATTGGTGTGCTCCCAGTCCCAGGCCCAGCAGGTCCTGTTGCAGTTCATCGTTCTCCGCCAGCTCAGCCATGGTGCCGGCATGCACCACCGCGCCGTCGTTCATCACCGCCACGGACTGGCCCAGGCGGCGGGAGAAGTTGAAGTTCTGTTCCACCAGCAGGATGCTCACCTGCTGCGCCTTGAGTTGCTCGAAGGCATCTGCCAGGTCGTTGATGATGGCCGGTGCCAGCCCCTTGGTGGGCTCGTCCACCAGCAGCAGCTCCCGGGGTTCGATCACCGCCCGGGCGATGGCCAGCATCTGCTTCTGGCCACCGGACAGGGTGCCGGCCGGCTTGTCCCAGAATTTCTTCAGGGGCGGGAACAGGTCGAAAATCCACTGCAGCCGGGCATCATCCATGGGGCCGTTGACGGCTGCCAGCACCAGGTTCTCCCGTACGCTCAGCAGGCCGAAGATGCCCATGCTCTCAGGCACGAACGCGATGCCGGCCCGGGCAATCTTCGGGGTCGGCCAGCGGCTGATGTCCTGCCCCTGGTAGGTCACGGTGCCGCCGGTCAGGGTGGTCAGGCCCATGATGGTGCGTAGCGTCGTGCTCTTACCCGCGCCGTTGCGGCCCAGCAGCACGGTCAGCTCGCCTTTCGGCACCACCAGGTCCACGCCATGGAGGATGTGGTACTGGTCGATGTCCGCCTTGACGCCGGACAGGGTGAGGATGGGTTCAGCCATGGGACACCTCCGCCTCGGTTTCCGGGGCAGCCCCCAGGTAGGCCTCCTGGACGACCGGCGAGGCAATCACCTCGGAGGGTTCGCCGTCAGCCACCAGTTCACCGTTGTGCAGCACCACGATGCGATCCGACAGGGAGCGCACCACATCCATCTTGTGTTCCACCAGCAGCACCACCTTGTCCTGCTGTTTCTTGATATCGGCGATCAGGTCGAGGATCACCGGTACCTCGTCCACGCTCATACCGGCCGTGGGCTCGTCGAACATGAATACTTCCGGCTCCAGGGCCAGCATCAGTGCCACTTCCAGCTTGCGCTGGTCGCCATGGGGCAGGCCCGCCACCAGGTACTCGGCCCGGCTGGCCAGGTTGACCTGCTCCAGGTAGGCCATGGCCCGGTCGGTCAGGTCGGTGCGCCGGCTGGCCATCTGCCAGAAGACATGACCAATGTTGTGGCGCGACGCCACCGCCAGCCGGACATTTTCCAGGGCGGTGAGGTTGGGAAACAGGTTGGTCAGCTGAAAGGCCCGGCCCAGGCCCTTGTCGGCCCGGCTCGCGGCGGTGAGCCCGGTGATGTCCTCGCCATTGAGGATCACCTGGCCGGCCGTCGCCTTCAGCTGGCCGGAAATCAGGTTGAACCAGGTGGTCTTGCCGGCGCCGTTAGGGCCGACGATGGAGGTCAGGGTCCCCTTGTGGAACTGGCAGGAGACCTGGTTGACCGCCACATGGCCACCAAAGTTGATAGTCAGGTCGCGGGTTTCAAGAACCGCTTGTTGGGATGACATGAACCACTCCGCTTTTGTATTCCAGAGACTGCGGCCCCCGGCGTACCGGGGGCCATGGAGCGGGAACCGCTCAGTTACGGACCGGAATCTCCATCTCCTTGCGGTCGATCACCCGGATCAGCTTGGGAACGCCCGCTTCCACGGTGCGACCGGCAAACCAGTCGTCGCGCTCTTCCACCTCAATCTCGAAGTGATACATGTCCTGCAGTGCCTGGTGATCCTCGGCACGAATCTCCATCTCACCCTTCGGCGTCTGGAACACCAGGCCCTCGAAGGCCGCGATCAGGTCCTCGGCATCGGTGGAACCACCGGATTTGCGGATGGCGGCGGTAATCGCCATGGCCTGGGCAAACCCCTGGGCAGTGAAGAAGTCCGGGGCCGAGTTGTGGCGGTCGAAGTGCTCTTTCACCAGCCAGTCGTTGATCTCGTTGTCCGGCGACTCAAAGTAGTAGAAGCCGGCCCCCTGCATGCCCGGGAAGTCGGAATACCCAACCATGGCCGCCAGGATGTTGCCGCCGGTAGCCAGCTTGATGCCATGGCGACCCGGGTCCAGGTCCTGGATACGACCTAGAGGGTTGGAGGAACCGGCCCAGATGGCAAAGATATACTTGCCCTGTTCACAGTCGCTGCGATCTTTCAGGGAATCAAACAGGCGCTGGGCGGCGGCGGTGAAGTCGGTGGCGTCGGTGGGCAGGTATTCCTCGTGGACAATCTTGCCCCCCTCGGCTTCCATGGCTTCCTTGTAAGCCGCTACGCCATCACGACCGAAGGCGTAGTCCTGGGCGATGGTGGACACACAAACACCAGGCTCACCCAGGGCGACCGCGTTGGAGACGGCATCCTGGGAGGAGTTGCGGCCCACCCGGACCACGTAGCGGTTCCATTCAGCCCCGGTGATGGCGTCGGCCACCCCTTCGGGCATGATGATGCGCTCGTAATCCTGGGCCAGCGGCAGGGTGGCCAGGGCAACACCGGAGGATACCGGTCCCACCACGATATGGGCATCATCCTCGGCGTAGGCTTCCTCGACCAGGGCCCGGGCACGGGCCGGATCCAGCTGGGTATCCTTGCGGGAGATCTGGATCGGACGACCCTCGATTTCCATGGTGCCGTCAGTGGCGTACTCGAACCCCATACTCAGTCCGATATCCAGCTGTTCGGCATAGGGTGCCAGTGCCCCGGTGAAACCGGTGACATGGGCAATACGGATGGCATCTTCGTCCGCCTGGGCGGACAGAGCGCCAACCGAAATGGCGGCTGCAAGCATGATGCGCTTCATACGACGATCCCCTTTTGTTGTTGTCGGGCTTCTGGTTATGGCGCGGCGGACGACCTGTCGGTGAACGTTCCGCCTTGTTGTGTCATTGCTCGACCTAAAATATGACAACCGATTCAGGTTTTATCAAGAAAAAATTTCTCTTTTTTGACTATTAACTGAACGTATAGTGATAGATAAATTTTCTCGAATGCGACAAAAAGCCTGTTATTACTGACTTCTTACGCCTTGACAGGGATGGCGCGCTTTCCTAGATTACTTGACGACTGATTCATGTTTCGCAATCATGAAACCCGGTAACTGACCAACCCCGCCCATCAGGGTGGATGGACCCGGCTCCGTCACCACACGGCAGAAGGACAAGGCTGATGAGTACAACAACACAGGCCCCGCAGTCCCCCGGCGCACCCAAGACCGCCCGCGGCGCCCGCACCCGGGCAAAGATCCTCAAGGCGGCGGAAGACACCTTCGGCACCCTGGGCTATCACCGTGCCGGGGTCACCGACATCACCAAGGCCGCCGGTGTCGCCCAGGGCACCTTCTATACCTATTTCACCAGCAAGGAAGAAATCCTGCGGGAGCTGGTCATGGACCTGGGCCACAAACTGCGGGCCCACCTGGCCGCCCAGGTGATCGGCACCAGCGACCGGCTGGAGGCGGAGGAACAGGGGCTCCGGGCGTTCCTGCAATACCTGTCGGATCACCCGTCCCTGTACCGGGTCCTGCAGGAAGCCCAGTTCGTGGATCAGGCCATCTACCAGGAGTATTACGAGACCTTCGCCCGGGGCTATACCGACATGCTCAATACCGCCACCCGCAAGGGCGAGATCCGACCCGGCAACAACCAGCACCGGGCCTGGGCGCTGATGGGACTGTCCCACTTCCTGGCCCTGAAATACGCCCTCTGGGACCAGCGCGCCAGCGAAGGGGAGCACGCCTTCGATCCGATCGTGGAGACCATGTCGGATTTCCTGCGCAACGGCCTCGCCCTGAACGGGAGGGACAAGTCGTGACTCGCGGACTGACACACGTCATCTATCGTCAGGAGGGCGGCATCGCCCGGCTCACCCTCAACCGCCCGGAACGCCACAACGCCCTGGTCCCGGAGTTGCTGGACGATCTGAAGGAGGCGCTGGCCCAATGCCGACGTGAACAGCCCGCTGCACTACTGATCGATGCCGCCGGGAAATCCTTCTCCACCGGTGGCGATGTCGCCGGTTTCCACAACACGCCTCGCCATGGGCGGGAGTCCTACGCCAGCAGGGTAGTCGGCACCCTGAATGACGTGATCCTGCAACTGCTGACCCTGCCGGTGCCCACCGTAACCGCCTTGCACGGCATGGTGACCGGCGGTTCCCTGGGTCTGGTCCTGGCCAGCGACATTGTGGTGGCCGGCCCCCGCGCCAGTTTCGCCCCCTGGTACACCGTGGTGGGCTTCAGCCCCGATGGTGGCTGGACGGCGCTGATGCCGGAGCGCATTGGTCGCGCCCGGGCACTGGATGTACAACTCACCAATCGCACCATTTCGCAACAGGAGGCCCTGGCCTGGGGGCTGGCCCAGTACCCGGCGCCCGCCGATGGCGAACTGGCCCGTGCCCTCGACATCGCCACTAACCTGACCTGCAAACAGCCCGGCAGCGTCGCCCGCACCCTGCTCCTGAACCGGCCGGACGCGGATCGTATCGCCGGCGCACTGGAGCAGGAACGCCAGCAGTTCCTGGAACAGATCATCACCGACGAAGCCGACCGGGGCATGGCTGACTTTCTCGGGAGGACCCCATGAACATGTTTGACCTGGCGGGCCACCGGGCCCGCGTCACCCCCGATCGTCCGGCCCTCGAGGACCTGGCATCGGGACGTGCCTACACCTATCGACAGCTCAACGAACAGGCGGCCCGCTTTGCCGCAGCAGCCCTCAGCCACTGGGGTCTGAGTAAGGGTGACCGGGTCGCCTTCCTGGGCCATAGCCGGGCGGAATTCTTCGCCATGCTGTTCGGCTGCGCCAAGGCCGGCCTCATCCTGGTGCCCCTGAACTGGCGCCTGGCCCAGCCGGAGCTGGAACAGCTGATGGAGGACTGCTCCCCCGGCGTCCTGGTGTTCGGTGAGGAATTCACCGACAGCGCCCGCAAACTCAGGGCCTCGGGCTATACCGATCAACTGGTGGACCTGGACGGCAGGGCCGATGACTGCCGCCATTACGATGCGGACCTGGCGGATACGCAGCCGGACCTGCGCGCCCATCCGGACCGGGACCCGGATACCCCCTGGTACCTGCTCTACACCTCCGGCACCACCGGCCGGCCCAAGGGGGTCATTCAGACCTTCCGCATGATGATGAGCAACTACCTGAACATCGGCCTGGCGGTGGACCTGACCGGCCAGGACACCCTGCTGAACGTGCTGCCCCTGTTCCACACCGCCGGCATTAACCTCTACTCCTCGGCGGTGTTCCTGGCGGGCGGCTGCGTGCTGGTGGCCCGCAATTTCGACCCGGACCAGACCATGGACGTGCTGGAGAAGCGCGCCACCATCTTCTTCGGGGTGCCGGCGGTCTACCAGGCGATCCTGGAGCACCCGTCGTTCAGCGGGGAGCGGCTGCGTAACGTCCGCTCCTGGGGCTGTGGCGGCGCGCCGCTGGCCCTGCCGGTGGCCCGGCGATTCGTGGACCAGGGCATCCGGGTACGTACCGGCATGGGCATGACCGAAACCGGCCCCACCGTGTTCCTGCTGGATGAAGCGGATGTGCTGGACAAGATCGGCTCCGTGGGGCGCCCACAACTGCTCACCGAGGTCCGCATTGTCGGCACCGATGGAAAAGATGTCGCCCCGGGCGAATCCGGCGAGCTGCTGATCCGCGGCCCCAACATCACACCGGGGTACTGGAACCGCCCCGATGCCACCCGCGAGGCCATCGAGCCGGACGGCTGGCTGCATAGTGGCGACGTGGCCCGCTGCGACGAGGACGGCTGCTACTACATCGTTGACCGCTGGAAGGACATGTTCATTTCCGGCGGAGAGAACGTCTACCCCGCCGAGGTGGAGCGGGTACTGGTGGAACATCCCGCTGTCAGCGAGGTGGCGGTGATCGGCGTGCCGGACGAGAAATGGGGCGAGGTGGGCAAGGCCTTCCTGTGCCTGAAGCCCGACAGCGACGAACCGGATTCGACCGATCTCAATGCCTGGTGCCGGGAACGGCTGGCCGGCTACAAGGTGCCCAGGTACTTCCAGTTCGTGGAAGAGCTGCCCCGTAACGCCCTGGGCAAGGTAACCAAACAGGTTCTCAGACAGGATTGACCATGACCGACACCACCATTCCCTGTGAGCAGACCTTCATGCTCACCCAGGCGGACTTCGACCGCTTCGCCCGCCTCAGCGGCGACCACAACCCGATCCATGTGGACCCGGAGTTTTCGGCCCGCACCAGTTTTGGCCGCACCGTCTCCCACGGCATGCTGCTGTTCAGTGTGGTGCGCAGCCTGCTGGCCCGCACCTGGCCCGGCGCCGTGCTCGAGAGCCAGGACCTGATGTTCCCGTCCCCGGCCTACGCCGGTGAGGCGCTGGAACTGACCGTGGAGGAACTGGACCGCAACGGCAATACCCTCACCCTGCAGACCACCATCACCCGGGAGGACGGCGAAACCTGCCTGACCGGCCGGTGCCAACTGACCCTGGCCCGGGAGGACGCCGCATGAGCCTGGAACGTTTCGATGCCCTGAGCGAGGGCCAGTCCGCCACCCTGGAACGACGTTTCTCCGCCGATGACATCCACGACTGGAGCCAGCTTTGCCAGTTGGACGATGACTGGCAGGGCGTTCCGGAACCACTGATTGCGGGGTTGTTCTCCTGCCTGCTGGGCGAGGACCTGCCAGGCCACGGCACCAATTACCTGAAGCAGGCCATGACCTTCCACGCCACCGCCGACGCGGATGAACCCCTGCAGGCGTCGGTGACCGTCAGCCGACTGCGCCGGGACAAGGCACTGGTGAGCCTGACCACCCGGTGCACCGGCCGCGATGGCCGACTGATCTGCGATGGCGAAGCCCTGGTGCTGTTCCAGCACTGAGCCCGCCGGCTATGGAGAACCCGATGACCAACGTACATCCCAACCTGCGCGCCTGGCTTGACCAGCTCAACCCCCTGGTCGCCGATCAGAAGGCCCGCGGCGTGGAAGCCACTCCCCGGATGGTACGGGACAGCCTGGCTGGCATTACCACCACCTTTGTTACCCAGGCGTCGGATCTGCCCCGAGTCAGGGACCTGCAGGTGGCGTCCGCGGACGGCAACATTCCGGTTCGACTCTACGATCCGGCCCCCGGTACCGAGAAGCCGGTGATGCTGTTCTTCCATGGCGGTGGCCATATGGCCGGCAGCGTCCAGGTCTACGACCCCATCGCCCGCACACTGGCCGATGCCAGCGGCTGGCTGGTGCTGTCGGTGGATTACCGACTGGCGCCGGAAACCCCCTACCCGGGCGGGCTCAACGACTGCCTGGCGGTGACCCGTCAGGTGTGGTCGCTACTGGAAAACGAAAGTGTGGTCTTTGAACGCCGGCTGGCACTGGCGGGAGACTCCGGCGGCGGCACCTACGCAGCCACCGTCAGCCGGCAGGTGGCGGGAGATCCTGAACTGAACCTGACCGATCAGATCCTCCTCTACCCGAGCCTGGACTACACCATGGACCACCCATCCATCAACAGGCACGGCGAGGGGTACCTGCTGGAGGAGGCCAGGATCCGCTGGTATTTCGATCACTATTTCGCTGGCGGCGAGGACCGCCGCGCTGCATCACCGCTACATATGCCAGTGCCGGAGGGCATGCCGGCAACGCTAGTGGTCACCGCCGGCTTCTGCCCGCTCCATGACGAGGGAGTTGCCTATGCCCGCAAGCTGGAGAAAGCAGGCGTCACCTGCCGGCTGAAGGACTACGCCGACATGATCCACGCCTACCTGAACCTGGAGGACCTGGTGCCGGACGCCTGCGGGGATACCTACCGACAGGTGGCCGACTTCCTGAATCGGGAGGCCTGATCAGGAACCGCCAATGGCCCCGACCGGATGCCGGCGACAACAAAATTGACAGCTGTCCAGTTACAGCCCCAAGGCGGTTCCCGGCATTTAAGATCTATGCTAATGTCCCGAAAACACCCAATCTGGAAGGGTGGCTTTTGGGGCCAGACTCGAAGGCCATGAAGGAAATTGACACAGGGAGATGTGGCAATGGGCAGCAAACCCATGTCCTTTCTGACAAGTCATCATACTTGTCCCAAGAAACGCGGCAGTACCTCTCACAAGGGCGGCCCGGTCATTGAAGGCTCCGGCAACGTGTTTGTCGGCGGCATGCCGGTAGCGAAGGTAGGCGACAAGCTGGCCTGCGACGGACCACCGGACACCATCGCTGAAGGCTCTCCCTCCGTTTTCATCAATGGCAAGCCGGCAGCCCGTGTCGGCAGTATGACGGCCCATGGCGGTCAACTGGTCGCTGGTAACCCCACCGTGATGGTCGGCGACGCCAGCTATGTAGGCACTGCCGGTGGTATGACAAGCCTGGCCGACCTTACCGAGGCCGAAAAGCTGGCCATCGAGGAGGAACAGAATCCGGAACCCGGAAGATCCCGCCCCCAGGTAGACGAATCCGTGCCCGCCTCCGGCATCAACCGTGGGGCCTCGGAGCCCAAGTCCCTCCTGCCCGCCGAACGTTACGAGGAAGAGGAAGAAGAGCAGGTGGTTCCCCACGAGGAATGGCTCCATGTGGAGGTGCTGGGTGAGAACCACCCGGAAGGCCAGTCCCTGAAAATCATGACTCCGGAATACAGTGAGATTGACGGGGGCATTGATGGTACCCACGCCGAGGAAACCACCGACGACAGCGTGATCCACAAGTGGTTGTGGAAAAAAAGCACCGACAGATACTCGCCCAAAGCCGCCGTGGCCATGGAAATTGCTACGGAGCAGGGTGATCCCATCCGGCTTCCGGTCTTCGACACCCCCTATGCCGAACCAAAGAAAGAGCCTCGTCAGCGGTATATCCTGGCACCTTTCGTCCCCCTGACCACCCTCGAACGACAGGGGACCGCCCGCAAGGGCGTGGTGACCTCAAGAGGTGGGTACCTGTACATCTTTCGCCACGACAGACTATGGCGCGAAATCCAGCTCGTCAGGGACGAAAGTGGCGAACTGACCTACCGGGATGTACCCCTGGACACCTATCGCGATGCACCAGGAGAACGCCTGACCGAAGACCGCCGGGAGCCCACCGGGGTGGCGCTGGAAGAAATCTGGCTGCCGGTGAGGTACCTGTACTCCAGCCTGGCCTTCCAGTAGCTGGACTACCGGGTGGCGTTCTCTGAGGTACAGTGGTCCGCCGGCAGAGTCCGCTACCTGGAGCACAACGTCAGTGACCAGATGGACCGGGCCCAGGTGGTGGTCGACCACCGCACCAACTGGAACCGATACCAGTCGAAACTTCTGCCCCTGAGCGCCCAGGAGGATGTGCCACCACAACGCGCCCGGGAGCCGTTGCTGGAAGAGCAGGTGCCCTGCGCCTATGAATTCCTGATCAACCGATCCGGAAGCTACGCCAAGGAATGCTACGAGTTCGCCCGGGCGGAACAGCAAGCCCTGATGAAAGGCGCCGAGCAGGCCGAACAGGCCTGGCGGCAAAGCCGGCAGGACGGTACCGAGCTTGGCGATTCCGCCGGCCTCAGGTGGGACGCCTTCCAGGACCTCTGGCAAGAGGAAAAGCAGCAGTTCGACTACGAACAAAGCCACCAGAACGTCTGGAGCAACATACCGTCTGCAACGGACGTGCTCAATGTGCCCAGGCAGCGGAAGATCTACGGTCTGGTGGTCTACGATGAACTCCACGAACTGCGGTTGCAGGTGGCCCGAGTCAACCATGCCATGCAGTACCAGGCCGATATCCGGGAGTGGCTGGCCGGACAAACCCATTTCGATAGTGCGGAACTGATTGAGCAAACCATCCTGCCATCCAGGCTTGGCGGCGAGCGCAACCCATTGCGGGAATTCGCCGATAAGCTGGATGACCGCCTCAATGGCACCCTCCTGAAGACGCTGCACCAGCATTTCAGGGCGGTTGCCGTCGATTGCATCAAATACAACCAGGCGTCGCTACGGGCCTATGCTGGGCAGGACCATGTCCAGAGACGCTTTGCGGACCTCTTCTCGCTGGAAGGCGAAGACTACCTCAGCGGCTTCATGCTGGCGGGTGGCCTGTTTGAAAAGCTGCAGCACAACTCGGAGGCCGCCGACAAACCCTGGCTGGCCCCGACCAACCAGGATGGCGATACCAGCCTGGGGGCCCTGACCCTGCCCACTGCGGCCATCGACCCTCACCGGGATGGCAGCGAACTGGTACTGGATATCGTCAAGGACAGTTCCGGCTACCCGCTCCATGACATGCTGTTCCCGCCGGAAGAGGACGTCCCCCTTACCGAGGCGTTGGACACTGCTGCCCTGAAGGCCGACAACCCCGGCGATGGTCGGTTCCGGCCCAAACTGTTTGTGGATATCGGGGCCAATGACAAGTTCTCCCATCCGTCCACGTTGCAGACGGCGGAAGCGAAGATGCTGGCCAAGCTGGAGGATGACGAAGGACCTGACGGGTATACGACAGCCCGGCTCATTGCCAAGACACTGGACGGTATTGCCAGCAAATTGATGAAGGAGTTCAACAAGGCCTACGAACGGGGCACACAGGACCTGATGCGCTTTGACCTGACACTCCACGGACCACTGGCACGGGCCATGAAAGGTATGCATCCCCGTCAACTGGGCGAGTTGGTGATGATGCCTTATGGCCAGAAGCCCTTCAACATGGTCCCGTTCGGGATTGAAGACCCCGATATCGGCCTACGTAACGGGCTGCTGGACGCTGAGCGGGCCTATGTGGACAGCACGAACCACAGTGGTCGTTTTTTCGGTGAGATCCGTACCGCTGATGGTCAGTTGGCGGCCCATACCAACGCTCGCCGGTTGCCTGGCGGTTCCAACCCCGGGGACTATGCCAACGTCAGTGTGTTCATGGCCCCATCCGGGTCCACCCTGGTGAAGGACTACCGTGAAGTGCGTGAGGCCACCAGCCGCAGCCGGGCCATCGGGGAAACCCTGGATGGCATTGGCCTGCCCTACGTGGTCATGGGGATTGAGCTTTGGAATATTTCCAGTCTCGCCAAACGGGAAGCTGAATTAAGCAGAAATCGGGGCAACGCACGTGCGGACGCTGAAATTGCGTCAAGCTATGCCCATCTTGGTTTTGCGTTGGCTGCCGTGGTGGAGCGAATGGCGGGCACGGAAAACTGGCTGGCCCGGGGGCTGAACGCGACGGTTTTTGATGTGGAGAAGGCCCACATCGCAGGCAAAATCAGTGACGACCTTGCCAAATTCCTTCCCAGGGCCATATCCGTCCGGATGGTGTCAGTCTCCATCCTTGGCGTACTGGACGCCGGCATCCGCCTTTCCGATACCCATGACTACTGGCAGAAGAACCAGATCGCCTCCAGTGCCGCCATGGGGGTCTCGGCCCTTGGGTCACTGATGGGCACCTGGGCCGGGGCCTCGTTGATGTCCTCCGCCAGTGGCGCGGGAACGGCCACCATCCTCGGGCTGTCGACTCCCGCCGGCTGGGTGGTGCTGAGTCTGGGCATCGCCCTGTCCCTGGGCGGGTACTTCGCGGCCACGGCACTGGAAAAACCGGACCTGGAAATGTGGATCGAGCATGGTCCCTTCGGGTTGCTCCATGATGACAAACCACCCCGCGAGGTGCCGGAGGGGCTGAGCCATCGTCATCCAACGGACCCCGCCGATGACGATCCCCGCAAAACCTACGGCCACATCCGGGGTGAGGACAATGCTCGGGAGGCGTTCTACCGCCTGGCTAATATCCTGGCCGGCGTGACGGTCACGGCGGAGGACTTTGCCGTCAGCGACGAGCTGGCTATCGCCACCGCCAGCAACCTGCTGGAGGCCCGGGGCGAGCCGGCCACGGAACAGGCCGTTTCGGTGATGGTCGAGTCCCTGATGAAGGTCAACGTGCGGGTGCAGGTGAAGAGCAACCTGGCGGCCATCGCCGGTCACGAGGCTCTGGAGTTTGATATCCGCCGCCTGCGGGCCTACTCGAAAGTGAGTTTCGGAGGGCTGGGAGTCTCCCGGGGCAGCGAGCAGTGGGAGATCCAGTCTCCGCCCGGCGACCACTGGTGGGTCTACGAGGTGGCTCGACCGGACGGTGCCGAATACTGGCTCCACTCCCCGGAGCAACCAACCGTGGAGGACATGAAGCAAAGTGGCGAGGACGAAGCCTTCTACTGGATTGTCCGGGCCCGTATGAAAGCCTCCCTGGGCACCGACACGGAATATGTATTCCCGGCACCGCCCCTGCACGATAACCTGACCTACAAAGACGGGAAGCATGGCACTCCGGATTTCACGAAACAGAAGGACTTCTGGGTAAACCAGATCGTCTAGGGTGGATTCCATGGAAACGCTATCCCGGGGAACCACCTGGCGCCGTATAAAGGGACTGGAAACCCATGTCTGAACAAGCATATTACAGTACCACCGCCTGGCGGCCCGCCGATGATGGGGGGGGCAGGAAACGTCCCCGGCCCCAACCGGATACCCGCTCACGGTCCTTCCGTGTGCAGTGGGAGGCAGGCCGAAAGCTGTCGAAGAGCTATATCCCCGATCTGGTTCCGGGGGATTTTTTGGACCTTTGGCGACCGCGGCTGGAGGACAAATCCGTTTCTTACATGGATGGAGAGAACGGAGAGAAAATTCCTGTTTCCTGGATGAACCACGAAAGCTTTCGGTGGACCACCTTGCCTAAGTTTGCCTGGCGTTGGTTACTGGTGAAAGCTATCGCAAAGTTTCTGCTAGTAGCTGGTACGCCTGTTCTTTTTGCCACCTTTTTGCATATTTACTTTTTATCCAACGAACGGCTTGATGGGTCTATTCAGGAATTTTTCCTGCCGGTTATATTGTACGGAGGGGGGGGCTGCCTGTTCCTTTGGGGCGGGATCAGCCTGTGCGAGCGCCTTTTCCCTGATTTTATGTACGCCGCCCCCAAGGGGCCTCTCTGGGAGTTCAACCGCCGAACCGGCATGGTGATCGTATTCTGTAACCCGGAGAAGAAAAGCCAATCCGGTAAAGTCCTATGGCAATCCCCCTTTGAGGAGTTTGATTGCTATATCCATATGGGCCCCACTACGCAGGGGTTGCCCCTGTATTACGCCGCCATGGTGAACCGGTATCGTGAGGAATCCATGGTTCTGACCGCACTGCATCCGGCGTCGTCAAACCCCGGGGACCACAAGGCCGTGTGGAACTTCTGGTGCCAATACATGGACAGCACGGCACCGCTGCCGGATATTCCGTTGCTGGAACCCCATCGCTCAGAAGATCCGGTGACGGCGGCCTATGACAAGGAAACAGGACGCGATCCCCGCTACTGGTACAACATGAGCAACGCGGCCTACCAGGTGAAGATCAAGCAGATGTACCAGCGCTGCCGGTCGGCGTTTGGCTGAATCCGGAAGGGACGAAGGACACGGGATGTCTGAACAAGCGTATTACAGCACCACTGCTTGGCGACCCACCGATGATAGTGGTGACAGGAAACGTCCCCGGCCCCAACTGGACGTCCGCTCCCGGTCCTTCCGTATGCAGTGGGAGGCGGGCCGGAAGCTGTCGAAGAGTTACATTCCCGATCTGGTTCCGGGGGATTTTTTGGAGAACTGGCGGCCAAGGCTAGGGGATGAATCCACGATCTATGTTGAGAAGGGGCAACTGGCTGATGAAGCCCTCCCTCGGACCGACGGAGATGAGAACGAGAAGGTCCCGATGGCATGGATGAACCATGAAAGCTTTCGGTGGACCACTTTGCCCAAGTTTGCCTGGCGTTGGTTGCTGGTGAAAGCGATAGCCAAGTTTCTGCTAATAGCGGGCACTCCTATTCTTCTACTATCGCTGTTGCATTTCTACGTATTTTTAAATGAGCATTTTGAAGGGGTATTTAGAGATGCGTTTATACCTACTGTTTTTTATGGGGGGGGCATGCCTGTTCCTTTGGGGTGGGGTCAGCCTGTGTGAGCGTCTTTTCCCTGATTTCATGTATCAAAGCCCCAAAGCCCCAAAGGCCCGACCTGGGAGTTCAATCGTCGTACCGGCATGGTGACCGTGTTCTGTGACCCTGAGAAGCGGGGGCAGGCGGGCAAGGTTCTCTGGCAGTCCCCGTTTGAGGAATTCGACTGCTATATCCATATGGGGCCAACCACCCAGGGTTTACCGCTTTACTATCCCGTCCTTGTGCATCGGTTCCGTGAAGAGGTCCTGCACCTGACGGACCTGCAACCAGCTTCTAACGTTAACCGTGGCCATAAGGCCCTATGGAACTTCTGGTGCCAGTACATGGACAGCACGGCCCCACTGCCGGATATGCCATTGCTGGAGCCGTATCGGGCGAAGGACCCGGTGACAGTGGAACACGATAAGCAGACGGGGCGTGATCCCCGCTACTGGTACAACATGAGCGAAGCGGCCTACGCGGTGAAGATCAAGCAGATGTATGAGCGTTGCCGGTCAGCGTTCGGCTGACGCCCTCAATTTAGTCCGCAAAAAACGTTAAACCAGGCCATTAACTGCTAGCCACACCGCCTATCCGTTGGCCTGCTTCCAGTGTTTCTTGATCTTCTTGGCCAGGGACCACTTGTGCACTTCGGTGGGACCGTCATACACCCGGAAGGCCCGGACCTCCCGGAACACCTGCTCCACGATGGAATCCTCGGTCACGCCTGAGCCTCCCATCACCTGCACGCACCGGTCGGCGATACGCATCAGGGCCTCGCTGACGGAGACCTTGGCCATGGAACTCTCCACATTACCGTTATCGCCACGGTCCAGCACGCTGGCGCACCAGTCGATCATCAACTGGCACTGCTGGATATCGATCAGGTTCTCCGCCAGCATGAAGCCAACGCCCTCGTGGTCCACCAGCGGCTTGCCGAACGCCACGCGACGGTTGGCGTAGTCGGAAGCGATCTCGTTGGCGCGGATACAGGCCCCCAGCCAGCGCATGCAATGGGACAAACGGGCCGGCGCCAGGCGCACCTGGGCGAAGCGGAAGCCGTCTCCCGCCGCGCCCAGCATCTGGTCGTCGGGCACACGCAGGTTCCGGATGGTGACGGTGGCATGACCACCGGGCATGGAGCTGTCGATGGTGCGTGGCACCCGGTCGATCCGGATCGCCGGGTCCGGCAGGTCCACCAGGAACATGCAGGCGCCTTCGGGCGCCTTGGCCATGATGATGCCCACGCCAGCCCCCTCGGCGCCGGTGATGAACGCCTTGCGACCGTTGATGACCCACTCATCGCCTTCTTTCCGGCATTCCGTAAGCATCATGGAGGGATCGGAACCGGCGCCGCCTTCCGCCGCCGGCTCGGTCATGAAGAACGCCGACCGTTTCTCGCCCCTGACGATGGGCTCCAGGAAGCGCTCCTTAACCCTGTCGCTGCCCATCTTGCCAAGCAGGTACATGTTGCCTTCGTCCGGCGCGGCGGTATTACAGGCCAGTGGGCCGAGGGGAGACAGTCCGCTCTTGATCAGCACCCGGGCGGTACCACGCTGGCTGAGGTGACTGCCATCCGGCAGGATATGAGGGGTCAGCACGCCGGCTTCCCGGGCCTTCTGCCGCAGTTCCCGGGTCAGTTCATCGGTCGGACAGTCATGGTGGTCCCGCCGTGGGTCAGTCTCGTAAGGCACAACCACCTCACGGACGAAGCGCTCCACCCTGACCGCGATCTCTTCAGCCTTTTCCCGGTCCGGGAAGGCATCGGCGCAGCTTGCAACTGAAATAAGGTCGTTGCTCATTCTTGATCTCCGTCTTACTTACCCAGCCCCGGCAGGAACAGGATGATGTCCGGGAAGGCCATCAGCAGGAACAGCACGAACAGGTCCATCACCAGGAACCAGAAGATCCCCCGGAAGACCTGCGCGGTGCTCACCAGCTTGCCCACCACACTCTTGATCACGAACACGTTCATGCCAATGGGCGGGGTGATCATGCCCACCTCCAGCAACTTGGTCAGTACCACGCCAAACCACAGCAGGCTCAGGCCCAGGTTATCGATGATCGGCAACACGATGGGCAGCGTCAGCAGCATGGCGCCAATGGGCTCCAGGAACATGCCCAGCAGGATGTAGATCAGCACGATCGCCAGCAGGATCACCACGGTGGAGGCCTCCAGGCCGATGATCCACTCGGACAGGAAATCACCGGCACCGGACAGGGCCAGGAAGCGGGTCAGCAGGCTGGCCCCCACGGCGATGATGATCAGCGCGCTGGTGGTCAGCAGGGTTTCCAGGATCGCATCCCGGAACCGCCCCCAGGTCAGGCTGCCCTTGATGCCCGCCACCACCAGCGACAGGAAGGCCCCCACCGCGCCCGCCTCGGTGGGCGTGAAGATGCCGCCAAACAGGCCGCCGAAGATACCGATCATGATCAGGATCACCGGCCAGGTGTCCTTCAGCGCCCACACCTTGTCGGCGAAGGGAATCTGTTCATTGGTGTCCGGGGCCAGCTCCGGGTTCAGCTTGACCCGCACCAGCACCACGGTGATGTAACCGATGGCGGTGAGGATACCGGCGGAGATCCCCCCCAGGAACAGCCCGGTGATGGACTCCTGGGCGATGATGCCGTACAGGATCATGATGATGGACGGCGGAATCAGCGCCCCGATGGTGCCCGCCACCGCCACGGTGCCGGTGGCCAGTTCCGGGTTGTAGCGGTACTTCACCATTTCCGGCACGGCAATCCGCCCCATGGCCGCAGAACAGGCCACCGACGAACCGGACACCGCCGCAAACCCGGCGGAGCCGAAGATGGCGGCAATGGCCAGGCCCCCGGGAATGCCGGACAGCCACATCCGCGCCGCCCGGAACATGCCCTGGGTGAGCTGGGTGTGGTAGCAGATAAAGCCCAGCAGCAGGAACATGGGCACCGAACTGAGCACCCAGTTGGTGGCAAACTGGTAGGGAATGATGCCCAGGGAACCCCAGGCCACGTTGAAGCCCATCAGGTACCACAGGCCACCGAAGGACACCCCCACCAGCGTGACGCCGATGGGGATACGCAGGGCAATCAGGAAGATGATCAGGCCAAGACCGGTCAGGCCAATCTGTACGTCACTCATTATTATTGTCTCTCGTCAGTCCGGGTCGAGTTCGTCGGCTTTGGCACGCTCGGTATCCAGGCCACTCTCCTGGGGGAGGAAACTCATGATCAGCTTGTACAGCACCACCAGCACCATCAG